>DATJOH010000457.1:0-3581 GCA_035507235.1 Acetobacteraceae bacterium | reverse complement strand
TCAGTTCGCCCGAGTTGCCGTTCACCATGAGCGCGCCTGCCGGGAGTAAAACGGGCGCGTAAAGCGTTATTCGGCAACCAGAAGGAAGAAGTGTTCTTTTTTGAAAAAACGAACCAAAAAACTTTTGCTGTCTTTGGGCCGCCGGAATGATTACGTGTGTCGTCGAGTATCAAATCGATCCTGGGAAAATCGCTGAGTTCGAGGCATTCGCGAAAGCCTGGATTCGCCTGGTTGGCAAGCATGGCGGTCGGCATCACGGCTATTTTCTACCGGCGGAAGGCGCAAGCGATCGCGCTCTCGCACTGTTCAGCTTTGAGAGCCTTGCCGATTACGAGAAATACCGAACGCTTTTTGGCGCCGACCCCGAGTTCGTAAAAGCAGACCGCATTCGAGATGAAAGCGGGTGCGTCGTCAGATACGTGCGCACGTTCATGCGCCCGTTGCTGCCGGAAAACATCGACGCCTGAGCACCAGGCCGCCGCCGGGCCGGGACAGCGCCTGGCGGCCGGTTCATCACCATCCCGCCCGCTCCGCCGCTGGCCAGTTGGCCCCTACGCGCAAAGGGCCTAGAAACCGCCCTTCACAAGCGGGGCGGAGCGCCCCAAGGGGAGGCACGGCCTGTGGCAAATGCTCCAATGCGGAGAGC
The DNA here is from genome assembly GCA_035507235.1 of Acetobacteraceae bacterium. Classification (GTDB taxonomy): domain Bacteria; phylum Pseudomonadota; class Alphaproteobacteria; order Acetobacterales; family Acetobacteraceae; genus CAJCIS01. The sequence continues at coordinate 2,935 of DATJOH010000457.1, read as the reverse complement.
GTTCATTACTGGCATCACCGGTCAGGATGGCGCTTACCTATCGCAGTTTCTCCTTGGCAAAAACTATGAAGTCTACGGGCTGCTCCGGCGCTCGGCGTCGTCCGAAGTGGTCGGCGAACGGCTTCGCTGGCTCGGCATCGCCGACAAGGTGCGCCTCATAGGCGGCAACCTCACCGATCTGCCGAGCCTGCTCGACGCGGTGGAAGAAGCCCGGCCCGACGAGGTTTACAATCTCGGCGCCCAAAGTTTCGTCAAGACATCCTGGCAGCAACCGGCCGTCACCACGGCGGTCACCGGCACCGGTGCCCTCAACATGCTGGAAGCGGTACGTCGGCGTGCGCCGAAGGCGCGATTCTATCAGGCGTCGTCATCGGAAATGTTCGGCCAGGCACGCGAGAGCCCGCAGAACGAATTGACACCGTTTCATCCCCGCAGCCCTTATGCCGTGGCGAAGTTGTATGGCCACTGGATCACCGTGAATTACCGCGAAAGCTACGGCATGCATGCCAGCAGCGGCATCCTTTTCAATCACGAAAGCCCCTTGCGCGGCATCGAGTTTGTCACGCGCAAAATCACCGACAGTGTCGCGCGCATCAAATTGGGCCTGGCGCAGCAATTGCGCATGGGCAATCTGGACGCCTGCCGCGACTGGGGACATGCGCGCGATTACGTCCAGGCCATGTGGCTGATGCTGCAACAGGAAACCCCCGGCGACTACGTCGTAGCCACCGGCCGCACCGCGAGCGTCGCGGACGTTTGTGAAATCGCGTTCTCCCATGTCGGACTGGCGTGGCGGCAATATGTGACCGTCGATGAGGCGCTGTTCCGGCCGGCCGAGGTTGATGCGCTGCGTGGCGACGCCACCCGGGCGCAGCAGATATTGGGCTGGACACCGACCATTACGCTGGAAGAAATGCTTTGCGAAATGGTGGACGCAGACCTCCGCCGCCATGGCGGAAAGCAGAACGGAGTTCTGGAGAAGGTGGCTTGACGCCGCGCCGCGTCCTGATCACCGGCGCGGCGGGTTTCGTTGGGCGTCACATGATGAAGCAGTGCCGGGCGGCCTGGCCGGCAGCGCGCTTGCATGCCGCCACACGGCGTGACGACCTGCCGGTCGACGGCCTCCCGGATGCCGACGCGATTGTGCCGTTCGATCTGTTCGATCCAGATGCCATTTCCGCGGCAATCGCAACGACAACGCCGGATCTCTGCATCCACCTGGCGGCGCGCGCCGACGTGGCACAGTCCTTCGAAGCCCCGGATCTTGCGTGGACGGCAAATGTCGACGGCACGCGAACGCTGGCGTCAGCGATCCTGCGTTACGTGCCGGCTGCCTTGCTGCTGCACGCCGGCAGCGCCGAAGTGTATGGCCTGTCGTTTCAGAACAATACACCACTGGATGAGAGCGCGCCGCTGCGACCGGCCAACCCCTACGCCGCTTCGAAGGCGGCGATCGACCTGGCACTCGGCGAAATGGCGTTGCGTGGCCTGCAAGTCGTGCGCATGCGCCCGCTGAACCATGTCGGACCCGGACAATCGCCGCATTACGCCGTCGCGTCATTCGCCCGCCAGATCGCGCGCATCGAGGCAGGCCGCCAGGACCCGGTGATCAGGACAGGCGCGCTCGATCGCGAACGGGACTTTCTTGATGTACGCGACGTATGTGCCGCCTACATCGCGGCGGTGGACCGGGCGGAATCGCTGCCAAACGGCGCGGTGTTCAATATCGCCTCCGGCACGCCGCGGAAATTGGCCGATGTGCTGGCGGCGTTGCTGGATCTATCGAATATCGTGGCGAAAGTCGACAGCACTTCAGTCCCGGCGCGCCCGCTCGACATTATGATAACGCAATGTTCCGCCGCGGCGGCAAGAGCCGCACTCGATTGGATGCCGGTCATACAATGGGCCGAGACGCTGGCAGACATACTGGCATTTTGGCGCGGCAGGGAAGAAGGAAGAAGCGTTCTTTTTTGAAAAAAAGAACCAAAAAACTTTTATCCGTTTCGGGCAGCACCTGGGCAAAATGTTTGGGCCGGCCGCTAACAGCAGCAGGCAAAAGTTTTTTGTTTCTTTTTTCAATACTTCCTTCCTGGTCCACGACGCCCGCTGCCGCCGGCTCGCGGCGATGGCCGGCCGCCCGCCCCATCCTGCCGCCAGCTTGACAAGCCGTGGCGCGCCGTCTCCTTGGATGTGATGGACGCGACAGACGCGGATAAGATCGTCGGGCAAACGGACGGGTTCAGGCAAGGCTATGTGGAAGGCTGGGCCTGGCGTCCCGAGCGCCCGGCCGAGCCGGTCATTGTGCAAATGCTGGTCAACGGCGTGCTGCAGGCCGAGTCGACGGCCTGCATCGCGCGGCCGGACCTGCAGACCGCCGGCATCGGCAACGGCAACCACGCCTTCGCCCTACCCCTGGCGATCGAGCCCGACGCGCCCCCCCTTCTGCGCGTTGTCGTCCGCGTCAAGGACGGACCGGTTCTGCCGTCCGGCGAATTTGACATCGCGACCTCCGCGGAGGAGCGCGCGGACCTCGCGCGACGGCGCTCGATCGACTATCTGGAACAGGTTTTCGGCCCGTTCACCGCCGCCGTGCCCGCGCCCCCGCGCCCGCAACCGCGGCCGCCGGCGCCGCGGTTGAATTTCATTCTCTATTGCGCCACCGCGGACAGCGCGCTGGCCACCGCGGCCGGCATGCCGGAATACAGCTATTATTTCGTGATGCGCGGCTTCCGTGAAGTGCTGCGGCGGCTGGGCACGGTGCATATGGTGCGCGATCCGGCGCGCGAGGTGGACGGCATCGCCGCCGCCTGCGCGGCGCGTAGCGAAACCTGCCTGTTCCTTTCCTTCGCACCGCCCCAGAGCACGGAACTGGGCCTCCGCTGTCCGACGATTCCGGTCATCGCATGGGAGTTCGGTACCATTCCAACCGGCGGGT
>DATJOH010000456.1:0-6651 GCA_035507235.1 Acetobacteraceae bacterium | reverse complement strand
GTCCAACATCCGGTCCATCGGCGGATTCGGATGGTACCCGAAACGGGTAAAAGTTTTTTGGTTCTTTTTTTCAAAAAAGAACTACTTGCCTTCCTTACTTTTTAGATAGTTATTTTACCTGGGCGTTTACAGACAGCATTTCTTATATTTCTTGCCGCTCCCGCAAGGACAAGGATCGTTGCGGCCAGCCTCGGCGCGGGGCGGCAAATCGTAGATTTCTTCCGGTGTCCGTTCATTCCAGCGGTCGCCGAGGCGCTGCATCAGGTTGCGCCTGCGATTGACCCTCGGCGTGGCGCGTGCCGTGCGCAGGCCGAAGCTGATTTCCACATCCTCCAGATCGCCGGCAATGGTAATGTCGATGGCATCGCGTTCGAAGGCGGCACGAATGATGTCGTATGTTTCGATGGCGTTGAGGTCGAGCAACTGCGCGACGACGGCGCCTGCCAAGAAGGAATCGATGCCGCGGGCTGGCTCGAGTTGCGCGGCGAGCAGGGCGACGCAGCTGTCGCGGGCGGTTTCGTGGCGCTCGGCGATTTCCTTGATGGCGCTGCTGGCGGCGAAGAAAAGCCAGGGCTCAAGGTCGCGGTCGTCGAGCCATTCGGCGAGGCGGGGTATGGCCGACGGGCCGATCATGCCGAGGACGACCGGCACTTCATCCATGGCGGCGTCATCGCCGCCCACCGCCCGCAGCATGTCGAGCAGCGGCGTTGCGGCGGCTTCGGCCCGCAACTGGCCGAGCGCGCGCCAGGCATGCAGGCCCGACCAGTCCTCGGGCGAATTTTCGGCGGGCCCGTAGAGGTCCAGGTCGGTCGCCATACGGATGAGTTCGTCGATATGTTCGGGGCCGAGGCCGAACTCTGCCGGGTAGTCGGGCCAAAGATCGGTCTGAAAGTTCGGCGGTCGTCCCAGAGCGACGAGTGCTGCGAGCGGCTCCTGGTAGCATGCGGGAAGTGCGGCTGGCAGGCTATCCATGTTGGACCTCCCTCGCGATCACTGGCGGCTTTCGGGCGCCGACTCGGCTTGCCTTCACCGACGCGCGATGCTGCGCCCTGCGAGGTTCAAGGACAATCGGAACGTGCGGGTATCTGCGAGAATGCGACAGCACAGGATTGGATGAGACGTGGGGCAGGTGCCGATCTTTCTCGACGTGGAGGGCTGCACGGTGCTGGTGGTGGGCAGCGGTGCCGCGGCCGATCGGCGCGCGCGTGCACTAGCGGCGGCTGGCGCGCGGGTGGTCCGTCAGGAGGGGTTCGCGCCGCCGCTGCCGGCGGGTGTCGTTCTTGCCGTGGGTGCGGGCGCGGACGAAGCGGATTTGCGGGCGCTTTCCGAGTCGGCGCGGCGGGCCGGCGTTCCGGTGAACGTGGTGGATCGGCCGGAGCTTTCGAGCTTTCTGACGCCGAGCGTGGTGGAGCGCGGGCATTTGCGGATTGCCGTGTCGACCGGCGGCGTGGCGCCGGTGCTGGCGCGGCTGGTGCGGCAGAAGATCGAGGCCGTTATTGCGCCCGGCTGGGCACGTGTCGCGGCATTGGCAGCGCGCCTGCAGGCTGAAACGCGGACGCGGGTGCCGGACGTCGCGGCGCGGCGCCGGCTGCTGGAGCTTGCCTTCAGCGGCGCTCCGGCTGCCCTGGCGCTGGAGGGGGACGAGGCGGGGGCAGAGGCGGCGTATCGCGCCTTGCTGGAGGATACCGGCGCGCCGGCCGCGGGCTTTGTCCACCTGGTGGGGGCGGGGCCGGGGGCGGCCGATCTGGTGACGCTGCGGGCATTGCGCCTGCTTGGCGAGGCGGACGTGATTGTGCACGACCGGCTGGGCACCGAGGCGGCGCTGGAGCTCGCGCGGCGCGACGCGGAACGCATCGATGTCGGGAAGGCGCAAGGCGACCACACCATGCCGCAGCGCGACATCAACGCCTTGCTGGTGCGCCTGGCGCGTGAGGGCAAGCGGGTGGTGCGGCTGAAGGGCGGCGATCCGTTCGTGTTCGGGCGCGGCGGCGAGGAGGTGGCGGCGCTGCGGGAGGCCGGCGTGCCGCATGCCGTGACACCCGGCATCACCGCGGCCCTGGCCTGTGCCGCGAGCGCCGGCATTGCGCTCACGCAACGCGACCAGGCGCATGCCGTGACATTCGTGACGGCGCACCGGCGGCGGCCCGATCTCGGCATCGACTATGCCGGCTTGCTGCGCCCCGGGGTAACGTTAGCGATTTATATGGGTCTGGCGACGATACAGAGACTGCGTGACGAGGTCGTCGCGGCCGGGTTCGATCCGGACATGGGTGCAGTGCTGGTGGAACAAGGCGGCACTGGCGACGCGCGCATTTTGCGTGGCGGGCTGACGGAACTCGCCGCCCAGGCCGCGCATTGGGCGGCCGGCGGGCCGGTGCTTATTCTTCTGGGTGGGACGGCGTCGGCTGTTTAATTAACTGTATAGGGATGTGACACTTTTGTATAACGCCTTGCAAAGCGTGGAACTGGTTGCTATAGAATCGGGCAGGTCTCCGGATTGTGAAGCGTCGGGTTGTACAACCGACCAGCAATTGCCTTTCGGGTGGTCACAGTCAGGAAGTTACATGCAGGATTCCCGCATCATTGAAGTCGATGGCGTCTTTCTGGGCGCCGCGGTATCGCTGCCGGACGGGCAGGGATGGCGCGTTGTCGCGGCCGACGAACGGTTGGCGCGGCTGAACGGAACCATTACGGATAGCGTGCAGGATGCGCGTCGCGTGGCGCGGCAGCTTTATCTCGCCACGCGCCAGGTGAGCGTGTTCGCCAAAGCCAGTTAAGCTATCAGCTATCAGTCGTCAGCAGCGCGGTGGTTACGCGGGCGGCTATTTCGGGGATGTCGGCAAGGTCGTGGTAGAGCCCGAAGCCGATGCGCAATATGTCGGCGCGAAGATCGGTGACGATGCCGGCGGTGGTTAGTTTTCCATAATATTCCGGTGCACGGGCGGTTCGGTAGGCCAGGAAATTGCCGCGGTCCGGCGCGTCGCCCGGCAGCACCAGATTGGCGGCGCGCAACCCCTCGATCGCCGATGCCTCCAACGCGCCGATAAAGGCCTGCTGCAGTGCGCGCACGCGTGCGTGAATCTGGCTTGCGTTCAGGCCGAGTTGTTCCAGAAGCGAAAGACTGGCGTGCAGGCGATATAGGCCGGTTGGATCGTAGGTTGCGCCCATGAAACGTTGACCGCCGGGGGCATAGGCGACGGTGCTGCCAGGCGGGGCGGATAGCGCGCCGAACGCGGCGAACCATCCGGTGTCGCGCGGCCGCGGCGCCATGTCGGGCGGACAGACGAGAAAGCACGCGCCTTCGCCGGCCATGGCATATTTGTAGCCGCCGGAGGTGTAGAAAGCGCGTGCGGCGATTTTCGAAAGGTCGGTCGGCAAGGCGAGAAATCCGTGATACCCGTCAATGACGATCAGCGTTTCGGGATCGCGCACGGCGGCCACCAGCGCCGCCAGATCCGGCACGACAAAGCCGGAATTGAAAAATACATGGCTGAGATAAACCAGATCATGCTTCGCGGCCGCGGCGGCGGCGAAGCGCGCCGGAAAATCCGCAAATGGCTGCGTCGGCACACTCGTCACAATCACGAGCCCATCTTCCGCAAGCCGAGCCGCCTGGCGGGAAAAACTGTGAAATTCACTGTCGGTGGTGAGAATGCGCGCCGGCCGATCCGTCGGCAGCGTGGAAAGCAGGCGCAACACAAAATCATGCGTGCTCGGCGCAAACGCGATCGCGGCCGGGTCCGGCAGGCTGAGCAGGCCAGCGAGCTTTTGTTGCAAACCCGGCATCAGGGTACCAAACACGTAGGACCATTTATCGTCCCACAACGCGGCGGCATCCTGCCAGGCGCGCATCTGCGCATCGAAGCTTACATCCGGCCACAAATGATGGCTGTGCGCCGCCAGATGCAGCTTGCCGCCGCCCGCGGTCAACGCCCGCGAGAAATGCGCCTTGTAGGATGTTGGTTCAGTCATCGGTGATCGTTGCTCTTACCAATGATCGGAAAGGAAGAAGTCTTCTTTCTTGAAAGAAAGAAGCAAAGAACTTTTGCTATTATGGCATCCGACGGCGGCGGCATCGTGGCCAATGGCTCATAATTTTGTGCGGAGCGACCAGAGTTCGGGGAAAAGGCGTAGTTCCATGGCACGGGAAAGATAGGGCACACCGGAACTGCCGCCAGTGCCGCGTTTGAAGCCTATGATCCGCTCCACCGTGCGCAAATGACGAAACCGCCATTGCTGAAACCGGTCGTCGATATCGACGAGCTTCTCCGCCAGATCATAAAAATCCCAGTATTTTTCAACGTTCTCGTAAATTCCCAGCCACGCCGCCTCCACCGCGTCGCTCGGCTCATAGGCAAGCGACCAGTCACGGTCGATCACCGAAGCCGGCAGCGCAATGCCGCGACGCGACAGCAATCGCAAAACTTCGTCGTACAGACTCGGTGCATTGAGCGTGTCGCGCAGCAGCGCATAGTGCACGGGATCGTCCCGATGCACATCAATCAGCCGCGCATCCTTGTTGCCCAGCAGAAATTCCAGTTGCCGGTACTGATGGGATTGGAAACCGGAACTGGCGCCCAGATGCGGACGCAGCCGGCCGTAATCGTGCGGCGTCATCGTGGAAAGCACGTCCCAGGACTGAATAAGCTGCGACTGCACGCGCCCCACACGCGCCAAAATCTTCAGCGTATCCTCCAAAGCGTTGCCGGCGATCAGCCGCGCCGCCTCGCCAAGCTCGTGCAATAATAACTTGATCCACAACTCGCTCGCCTGGTGAATGATGATAAATAACATCTCATCATGATCACCCGACCGCGGTTGCTGCGCCGCAAGGAGCAGATCAAGCCGCAAATAGCCGCCATACCCCTCCTCCCGCGTAACGTCCCAGTTGATGGCATTCTCAGCGCGTGTTGTGCTCATGGCCCGCACCGTAGCAGCCCCTGGGCGGGGGTTGAACCGGGCGGATTGCAGGGCGGAGGTGTTTGGCATTGCCTTCGGCGACCAGGGGCCCTGCCCCTGGACCCCGCTGGGGTCTGAGACCCCAGACCCCCATCAGTTTTCGTCGAAGGAAAAGGAGGGGCGTCACAGCAACGCCTGTTTCAACAGCGTGGCTTCGCCCCTCCTTTTCCTTCGACGAATAGACCGGGGTTTGGGGCCCCCGGCCCCAATGGGGGTCCAGGGGGCAAAGCCCCCGGCCGCCGGAGGCGATGCCAGATACGCCCCGGCTTGCACCCGCCTAGTTCACCCCGCCCGGTGCGGCCACGTAGTCGGGGCCGATTTGCAGGCGGATGAAGCCGGCGGCGCCGCCGGCCTGGTCGCGGCCGGCGCCGATGCGCAATTTCAGTTTCGTGCCGTCGCTGGTTTTGGTTTCAAAGCCGATGCCGCCGCCGGCGGGCAGCAGGCGCATGTCGCGGGCGAAGGCGTCCTTATCCACGTAGACGTAAAGATGGACGTCGAGGCCGCTGGCGAACGGGTAGCGTTTGCCGGCGGAGATGGCGGGCAGGGGCAGGCCGAAGCCGGCGATGACGCCGTCGGCGGAGGTTGGCACGACGTTGCCGCCGCCGTCGATTTTACCGATCGAGACCGGTTTGCCGTTGGCGATGTTGGTTTGGGCGCCTGCGATGTCGGTCCAGGTGCTGGGGCCGATCTGGCGGGCGAGGCCGTAGAGCGTATCCCAGTCGCTGGGGCTGAGCGATTGCAGGAAGCTGGGGACGGCGGCTTGCGGATTGGCGGCGGCCTTGCCGCGGCTTGCCTGGGAGAGCGTGCCGAGGGCGTTTTGGAGCCCGTCATCCCCGGTCGGCAGGGTGAGTGTCATGTTGAAGACCTGGCAATTGCCGGTTTGCACACACCAGCCGAGCTGGCTGGTGGTGAAGGCGGGGTCGAGGCTCAGTTGCGGCACGGGCAGCAACGCGGAGCGATAGCGGGAACCGAAATTGGCAAGCTGAGATTGGGCGCCGGACATGGCGATGCTCCTGATCAAGGTGGCATCGGGCGACGGCGCGGGCGTTGAACCGATTGGACCAGCTTACCAGAGCTGCCGCGGCGGCGCCAGTTTGCAGGTGGTGCGGAAAAGCTGGCGGTGATGGCGGTTCGCAATGCGGAATGTACTTGGCGTCGCCGGTTGGGTCACGGGGGATCGTTTGCGACGCGAGGGGACGTGCGCCGTGCTCGGCGTTTTTTCAGCGAGGTCCCGACAGCCGGAGGTCATTCATGCTGGAGAGTCAAACCATTACGCTTGCCGTCTGAACTAAAGCATCTGATCTGTGATTGGAAAGGTCGTTGTGCGGGACTGTGACGGCTGAGCGGCCTGGGAAGCCGCCCCCAATGTGGGCAGTCGTGAGAAGCACGGGTCATCCCGTGCAAGGGGTTTCCGCACCCGGATGTCGGCGCCCCGTGACGGCGAGCAAGCGGCCTAAAATTGGCGGGCGACCGCGCATTTGGGGGCTGTTTCGGCACACCCTGGTCTGCTAGCTTCCGGGCCAGCGCCGGCTCGGGCCGCGATCGGGTGCATGATCCGGATCGCGGGCGTCTGGCCAAAACTGAAATTGGCGGGAAATCCGCCTGCGAGGGGATGAGTATATGAGCAAATATGGAACCGCGCCGAAGCCGGCACGGGAGGCGAAGCGCGCGCGCCGCATGGCATGGGCGCTG
>DATJOH010000455.1:0-5373 GCA_035507235.1 Acetobacteraceae bacterium | reverse complement strand
GTTCCAACGCAGGTTCGAGTACGGATTCGAGCTGATGCGCCGCAACTATGTCGGGCTGCTGGCCCTGGCGCTGGCATGGCGGGCGCGCACCCTGATCGGATTCTTTTCCATCGTGCTGCTATCCTTTCTGCTGCTGCCTTTTCTCGGCCGCAATTTCTTTCCGCCTGTCGAATCGCCGCAAATCAAGCTGCATGTGCGGGCACAGACCGGCACGCGCATTGAGGACGTCTCGGCTCTCGTCGGCCGCATCGAAAACGTCATCCGCGCCCGCATCATCCCGCCGGCGAAGCTGCAGACGATTGTCGATAATATCGGCATGCCGATCAGCGGCATCAATCTCGCCTATGGCAATTCCGGCACGATAGGCGTCGGTGACGCCGATATCTTCATTTCACTGAAAGGCGGTGCGACGGAAGGGGATTACGCCCGCCGGCTGCGCGAAATTCTGCCCCGCGCGTTTCCGGGCACGGTGTTCGCCATCCTGCCGTCCGACATCATAACGCAAATCATCAATTTCGGCCTGCCCGCGCCGATCGATCTGCAGGTGGTGGGAAACGATCTGCATGCGAATCGTGCATTCGCGGACAGGCTGCTGGCCAAGGTGCAGCGGATTCCGGGTATTGCCGATGCGCGCATCCAGCAGGCGTTCAACGAGCCCACCTTGAAAGTGAATGTCAACCGCTCGCTTGCGTCGCTCGTCGGCCTCAGCGAACAGGACGCGGCGACGAGCATGCTCGACACCCTCGCCGGCAGCGTGCAGACGGCACCGACATTCTGGCTCAATCCCAGGAACGGCGTATCATACCCGATCGTTGTGCAGACGCCGCAATATGATGTCGATACGATGGGGCGTTTGAACAATCTGCCGCTCGGCACCGGCGGCCCGACGCAGTTGCTGGGGGGGCTTGCAACCACTGAAACAACCGCATCCGACGCTGTCGTTTCGCATTACAATGTGCGGCCGGTGATCGATATCTATGCCACCACGCAGGGGCGCGACCTCGGTGCCGTCGCCGCCGATATCGACCACATCGTTGCCGGCATGCGGAGCGAGTTGCCGCGCGGCGCCCAGGTTGTGCTGCGCGGCCAGGTGAGTACCATGTCGCAAGCCTATAGCCAGCTTATCAGCGGCCTGGCCTTCGCGATCGTGCTGATATACCTGCTGATCGTCGTGAATTTCCAGTCCTGGATCGATCCGGCGGTGATCGTGCTCGGCCTGCCCGGCGCGCTGGCCGGCATCGTCTGGATGCTGTTCCTCACCGGCACCACCATTTCGGTGCCGGCATTGACCGGCGCCATCATGTGCATGGGCGTCGCCACTGCCAATTCCATCCTGGTGATCAGCTTCGCGCGGGAACGCATGGGCTGCGGCCTGGACGCGCTGCAGGCGGCGATGGAAGCCGGCGCCACGCGCTTCCGCCCGGTGCTGATGACGGCGCTTGCCATGATCATCGGCATGGCCCCCACCGCGCTCTCCGCCGAACAGAATGCGCCGCTCGGCCGTGCCGTGATCGGCGGCCTGCTCTTCGCCACGCTGGCCACGCTGTTCGTGGTGCCCACCCTGTTCAGCCTAGCACACGGTAACGAACGCGCCGCCGATTTGCCGGCCGCGGCACAACCGGCGGAGTAGGAAATCATGCTTGCTTGTGTGACCCATGCCTGATGACAGCATGAGCCCGATCGTGCAGCATGGCCGTGACATGCGGTCGCGCGACCACGACGCCCAGCAACGGACTTCGGTTGCGGCCGGATCGAACGCGCACGCGCCGCATCGCGCTGCCCGCCGGCCGCGCCATTTGAAATTGTTCGGCGTCCTGGTGCTGATTGCCGCTATTGCCGCCGCCGCCTACGGCATTCTCAGCCGCCGTGCCGCCGACCGCAACCTGGCCGCCTGGACCGATGCCCAGGCCGTGCCCACCGTCAGCGTGGCACATCCGCTGACCAGCGCGGCATCGCGCAGCCTTACCCTGCCCGGCGATGTCCAGGCTTTCTACGATGCCCCGATCTACGCGCGCGTCAGCGGATATCTGCAAGCCTGGTATAAGGATATCGGCGCCCGCGTGAAATCGGGCGAGGTGCTGGCGACCATCGATACGCCGGACCTGGATCAGGAACTGGCGCAGGCGCGCGCCGATCTCGCATCGGCGCGTGCCAATTCCACCCTCGCCGATCTCACCGCCAAACGCTGGCACGCCCTGCTCGCGAGCAATTCCGTTTCGCAACAATCTGCCGATGAAAAGGAAGGCAATGCAGCCGCCGCCAGGGCCATCGTGAACGCGCAGCAGGCGCATGTCGATCGTCTGCTCGCACTCACGGCGTTCAAGAAATTAGTGGCGCCGTTCGACGGCGTGGTAACCGCGCGCAATACCGACGTCGGCGCGCTGATCAATGCCGGTTCCAGCGCCGTTGAACCGCTTTTCAAGGTGGCCGATATCCATGAAATGCGTGTCTATGTCCGGGTGCCGCAAGCCTACGCCAGCGAATTGGCGAAAGGGATGAAAGCGGAACTGACCCAGCCGCAATATCCCGGCCAGATTTTTCCGGCGGTGCTCGATACCACGTCCTTCTCCGTTACCACCGCCAGCCGCACGGTGCTGGTGGAACTGCTCGCGAAAAATCCGGACAGCAAACTCTGGCCGGGCACCTACGCGGATGTGAAATTCGATCTGCCGCCCGATCGGGGCGTGCTGCGCGTTCCCACCAGCGCACTGATCTTTCGGTCGCATGGCGCGGAAATCGCAACCATTGGCGCCGGCGACAAAATCGTCATGAAGCCGGTCAGCATCGGACGCAATCTCGGCACCGAAATAGAAATCACCGCCGGCCTTACCCCAGCGGATAATATCATCACCACGCCGCTCGACACGCTGGAGAACGGCCAGAAGGTGGTGGTGGCTGCCGCGCCCGACGACACCGCGCAAACCAGGCAATAGGCGCCGCATGCTATTCTGGACTTGGCGGCGCGCCGGCAGCACTTTTCTTGCCGCGTCGGCGGCGCTGCTGCTCACCGGCTGCGACCTCGCCCCGCATTATCATGTTCCGGTTGTGCAAGTACCGGTCACCTATCAGGAAGCCGCGATCTGGCAGCAGGCGGTGCCGGCGGACGCAATGCCGCGCGGCGCCTGGTGGCAGGCCTATCATGACGATACGCTGAACCGCCTGGAGACCCGGGTGGACACCGCCAATCCCGACCTGCTCGCGGCGCAGGCGGTTTACGACCAGGCGCGCGCGCTGGTGGCGGAAGCGCAAGCCGGCCTCTATCCGCAACTCGGCATTGGCGGCCAGATCACCACAAACCGGCAGAGCAACCGGCGGCCGTTGCGCGGCTTTCACGAGCCGAACCAGTTCATGAGCAACGCAATCGACGCCCAGGCCAGCTACGAAATCGATATCTGGGACCGGCTCGCCAACACCGTGAAAGCAGGCAAGGCAGAGGCCGCCGCCACCGGCGCGGATCTCGAAACGCTGCGCCTGTCGCTGCATGCCGAGCTCGCCAACGATTATTTCTCGCTCCGCGGGTTCGATTCGCTTGCCAACCTGTTCGCCCGCACCGTCGCCGCCTACCAGTCCGCGGTTACGCTCACGCAGAATCGATTCGCTGGCAAAATCGCCTCCGCCATGGACGTCTCGCGCGCCGAAGCCCAACTGGACGCGGCGCGGGCGGACGCCCTCGACATCAACGCGCGCCGCGCGCTGGTCGCGCACGCCATCGCGGTGCTGGTCGGCGTGCCGCCGTCCGAATTGCCGTTGCCGGCGGCCATTACCGCGGCGACGGTGCCGCCGATCGGCGCCGGATTGCCCGCCACCCTGTTGCAACGCCGGCCCGATATCGCCGCCGCCGAACGCCGCGTGGCCGCCGCCAATGCGGAAATCGGTGTTGTGCGCGCGGCCTTCTATCCAAATATTTCGCTCAACGCCATACTCGGCCTGCAGGATAGCGGCTTCAATCTGTTCAATGCGCCGGACAGTTTCTGGACCGTCGGACCGGGCCTTGCCCTGCCGCTGTTCGAAGGCGGCCTGCGTACCGCGGAAGAAAAGGCGGCACTCGCCATCTATCACCACGCCGTCTATGAATACCGCGGCACCGTTCTGAACGCGTTTCGCGACGTGGAAGACCAGTTGGCGCTGCTGCACTGGCTGGGCGATGAACTCGCGCAAGAACAGCAAGCCGTCGCGGCGGCGCGCCAGACGCTCAGGATTGCCATGAATCTCTATAAGGATGGCGCGACGAATTTCCTTGATGTCGTGACGGCGCAGACCGCTGAATTGAACGCGGAACGCACCACGCTCGACATAGCGACCCGGCGCCAGCAGGCGAGCGTAGCACTGATCCGCGCCCTCGGCGGCGGCTGGCGGCGGCCTCAAGCCCTGAAATAGCAAAAGCTTTTGCCCGTTACGGGCAGCACAAAGGCCGCCGATTGAGACTGGCCGCCGGACGCCACTGACAAAAGTCTTTTGCTTCTTTTCTTCAGAAAAGAAGTCCTTTCCTGCCTGCTCTCCCTTTCTCCCTACCAGGGCGGTTACACTTTTTCAGAAGAGGAAGATTCTTCTTTTCTGAAGAAAAGAAGCAAAAGACTTTTGACTTTGGCGCGCGGCAGCGGGGCCAAATGCGGGAATCGGCGCGAGCGGGGGATCATTTTCGCAAGGCTTCGCCGGCGTTCGCAAGCTTTAAGGTCCCGAAAGCTCCTGCACCTGCCATCGCTGCCGACGCGACACCGATACGCGTCGTGCCGCTCCCGCAACCGCCTGATCCGCAAACAGCGTCAGGCAAACAGACAGGTGCAACATGACCAACCAGATTTCCGCCACGCTCTCCGGCCGCCGCCTCGCGATGCTCGCGTCGGCCGCTATGGCCGCCCTGGCCTTCGCCGCCCCGGCCAGAGCCCAGCAAGGCCTCGCCGATTTCTTCAATGAATGGGACACGCCCACGCTGGATCCGCAGACGAACAGTTTCGGCCCGACCGGCATTCAGATGGTGTTCGCCGGCGATGCGATCAGCGATGGCTGCCTTCCGCCGCAAGTCACCGCCGATAGCCTGATCAATCCATTCTACGCCTGGCAGGTGTGGGCGTTCGGCGGCGGACATGCACACCACACCTCGGTTATTTACGACATCACCGATAACGAAACGCTGGTCACCATGTCCAACACGGTGCCGCTCATTGTCCCGCCGCCGATCCCCGGTTCCGGTTTCCCAGGGCCCACGGACGGCAACGGCAGCGGTGGCCACACCTACCATTCCGGTCTGAACCAGGGCTATCCCGGCAATTGCGCGACCAACCCGCAAGTCAAAAAGCGCTGGATCTGGAAGCGTCATCACACGATTCAGTACCAGGACATTCCGTTCGTCCAGTCCGTGTGGCCGGGCCAGGT
>DATJOH010000454.1:0-15804 GCA_035507235.1 Acetobacteraceae bacterium | reverse complement strand
AACGTACCGGCGAGCTCTCCATGAGCAAGCTCGAATTGCAGCACGCCAACACGGCGCTTGAGAAGCGCGTGGCGGAGCGCACGCTGGCGCTGGCGGAACGAACATCCGCCCTTGAAGTAAGCGAAGCCCGGTTCCGTGCCTGGTTTGACCACGCGGAGGACGCCGTGTTCGTTGTGCAGGTAGAGCCCGACGGCCGGTTTCGCTACGAAGCGGTCAATGCCGCCGTGGAACGGGTATTTGGCGTAGATGCCGAGTCCTGTCTCGGCCGTACGCCGGGTGCGGTATTGCCGCCTGGCATGGCGGCCGCAGTAGTGGCGCGGTTCAAGGAGGCGGCACAAGGCGCACCGATACAGTTCGAGGCACGCGTGTCTACGCCCATCGGTAACCGCCTGCTCGACACCTGGCTGGTGCCGCTGCGCAACCCAGTGAACGGGCGCGTCGAGCGCCTGGTCGGCGCCTCGCGAGACATCACCGAGCGCCATGCCCTGGAAACCCGCCTTGCCCAGGCGCAGAAGCTGCAGGCGCTGGGCGGCCTTGCCGGTGGCATCGCGCACGACTTCAACAACATTCTGCAGGCCGTGGCGGGCGCTGCGGCGCTGATGGAACACCGGCCGGAAGATCGCGAAACGATCCAGCGGCTGGCCCGCAGGACGATCGCCGCCGCCGATCGCGGCACCTCGATTACCCGGCGCCTGCTTGCGTTCGCGCGGAGCGACGAGCTTCGCGTAGAGGCACTGCAAACCGCGGACGTTCTGGAGAGCCTCTGCGAGGTCCTGACCTACACGCTCAGCAGCACCATTAGCGTGAAGCTGTCCCTCGCGCCGGACTTGCCGAAGCTGCTGGCTGATCGCGGCCAGTTGGAGACGGCGCTGGTCAATCTCGGCACCAATGCGCGTGACGCCATGCCGAATGGCGGTAGTCTGACGCTCGCCGCGGGCGCGGAACTCGTGGCGGACGGAGCGGCCCACCCGGCGGGACTCGCCCCTGGTCCCTACGTGCGCATCGATGTCACCGATACTGGCTGCGGCATGGACGCCGCGACTCTCGCCCGCGTGGTGGAACCGTTTTTCACCACCAAGCCGCCGGGCCAGGGCACTGGCCTTGGCCTCGCGCTTGTCAAAGGCTTTACCGAGCAATCGGGTGGCGGCATGGCGATCGAAAGCACGCCCGATGTCGGCACGACCGTCAGGATTTGGCTGCGGCAAGCAGTTGCCGAGACGGCGCCGCTCGTCACCACACACACCGGCGAGAAGGGTGCGGAAGCGACCCAAGCGCGCATCTTGGTCGTGGACGACGACGATCTGGTGCGGGAAACCATGGCGGAGCAGCTCGAAGGCGGTGGCTTCAGCGTCGTATCCGCCGCCAGCGGTGCGGAAGCCTTGGCGGCGATCGAAACTGCCGGCCGTCCCGATGCGCTGGTCTGCGACCTCTCCATGCCGGGCATGAACGGGATCGACACCATAAAGCGCGTGCGCGATCTTTTGCCCGGCCTGCCGTGCTTTCTGCTCACCGGCTACGCCGGCGAACGCGCGATGCTCGAAACCGGAAACGCCTTCACATTGCTGCGAAAGCCGATGTCTGCCCGAGCCTTGATTGCGGAAATCGACGCCGGCCTTGCCGCGGGGCGACGCTAAGGCCCGGCCACCAGTTCTCGTGGGACGCGGATTTAGCCGCTTGTTTTAACACGCATTTGCGTCCGCGTGGCGCCCATGTTCGGAAGCGGGCGGGTGGCAGACAAGCCCGAAACTTCGTTCCGCGGGCCTACCGCTAGGCGGTTGAGGTGGACAGGGTTGTCCACGACATCACCAAATCTTGACCTGACGTGCATTACCGTTCGGGTGCACACGTGTCGAGATTCTCCACTTTCGCCACAAAATCCAGGCTTTCCCACAACCTATCGCGCGGCGTGACTGAATCATCAGCCCATGAGCGAAAAATAAAAATCGGCACTACTCCCAGTAGCGCTCCGCCCCAAAATAAGCTACTAGCCGGAATGCGGGGAGGCATACCCCGCCGTTATCAGGCTGACGCAAACAACGGGGCTCTAAAATGAAGATACTCTCGGTGCTCGCGCTTCTATTCGCGGTTTCGTCCGTGGATGCGCTCTACAACTCGACCACCTCCGCCACTTCGGGCTCGCAGAACCCGCCGATCCCGAAATGCTTCCCGGACTGCCACGGCTAAACCGCCCGCCACGGTTGTCGACGACACAACCCGCTGCCGCGCAGGGAGCGGGTTTTGTTTTTTGAAGCCAGTCGAACGGTTTGACGCACGGCTGAGATTTAGAACAAAAAGTGACCGCGCCGGCTCACTCGCTTTGCGCTTCGGAGTCTCCGCGCGTTGGGCGGCTAAGCAGTTGAAGGCGGATGGCTTAGACTTGGCGTGGCCAACGCCGCATTGGCCGCGAGACGCGCGTTTCGCGCAGGCCTGACGCATAGGGCATGACGCCCGGGGAAAATACTGCTATATGTAGCAACTCACGGCAGACGTGGCCCGTTCGGCCCGGACGCCGTTTTCGCCAGGGCGGAACCGGATACTCGGTCGGACGTAACGTCGGACCGACATCCGGTCTGTTGTATGTCAGTCGAGGGACGCGCGTTTCATGCGTGGGGCGGAGAAGGCGGAAGCGCAGGAGGGTTCGGACGCCGTGGCGCCGAAACCGCCCAACCGGTCCGCACGTGCCGTTGCATCCGCGCGCGCCGTCGCGCCGGCCGAGGCCGGTAGGAATCAGGAGTCGCCGAAGAAAGTGCCCAGCAAGTCAGCCGCCGCCAAAAAGCACCTCAGCCCCGCCGAGGAGGCTTCGCCAGACCAAGCCGCCGAGGCCGCCGAGGGTCATACGCAAATCCATTCGGACAGCAACGACAGCGTTGAGGCTTCGGCCCCCGTTGTAGCGTCGGAGCCGGCTGTCCCGGAACCCGAGCCGGTTTCGCCCGAAGCCACCGCGGCGCCGGCGAACGATGTCGCGCCGTCGCGCCCTGCTGCGTTTGCGCCGCGCCATATCGGGCAGCCGCAGCATGGCGGCCCGCGCCCACCCGGCGGCATTCCTGGCCGCGTCATGCCGCCGCCGCGCCCGATGGCGAAGGCGGAACAATTCGCCGAGGGTGACCACGTGGTCTACCCGACTCACGGCGTCGGCAAAGTGGAACGCATCGCCATCGAGGAAATCGCTGGCCACAAGCTCGAGCTGATACACATCACGTTCGAGGAAAACCGCATGACGCTGCGCGTGCCGGTGGCAAAGGCGCGCACCGCGGGCCTACGCAAGCTCGCGACGCGTAAGGTGTTTGATGAGGCGCTGGCCGTGCTGAAGGGCCGTGCCCGCGTGAAGCGCACCATGTGGAGCCGCCGCGCCCAGGAATACGAGGCCAAGATCAACAGCGGCGACCCGCTGGCGATTGCCGAAGTGGTCCGCGACCTGCATCGCAACGCCGGCCAACCGGACCAGAGCTTTTCCGAACGGCAGATCTACGAAGCTGCCATGGATCGCCTGGCCGCGGAACTCGGCGCGCTGGAGCGCATCGATAAGGCGGCGGCCGCCGTGAAGCTCGCGGAGTTTTTGAAGACTGTGTCGTAAGGATTCTTCTCTTTCGAAAAAAAGAAGCAAAAGCTTTTCGCCCTCTCTTCCAGACGCAACTAGCAAATGTCTTTTTGCTTCTTTTTCTTCAGAAAAAGAAGAACCTTCCTTCCTTCTCTTTTCGCAACGCCCCCTCAGGTCTGGTTGAAGATGACCAACTCCCCGCCATGCCCGTCGGATGCAAGCGAGAAATTTGCGGCGGTGTAATTGCCGTTGAATTGCAGCGTTGCCTCCGTCTTCGTGCCGTCCAGGATTTTCAGCACACCCTTTTTGTAGGTCAGGCTGTCAGCAGGCGTTTTCAGCAGGTCGATGACGCTGCCGGCGCCGAATCCCGCAATGGTGCCGCTGAAGGTTTTTGGCTTGGTGAGGTCCAGCAGGCCAGTGCCTCCCAGGAAATCCACCGTTTGCCCGGCCCCGGCCCCGGCCAGCAGCGAGATCGCGCCGCCGGCGCCAATATCGAGCGCGCCGGTACCGGAGACGGCGGCGGTGAAGCTCGCGACCGCTCCGGTGGCGGAGATTGTGCCGTTGTTCGTCACCGCGCCCAGGAAGGTGAGCGCGCCGGCGGTTTCCATCACGATGCCGGAATTGATGAACCCGACACTCACGACTTCGGTCCCGGCGCCGTTGGCGAGCATGGTGCCGGCGTTGGTGAAGCTGTCGCCGCTCGCGCCGCTGAGCGTCACGGTGCCTTGTGACGCCGCCAGGGCAAGTTGGTTGCCGGCCAGATTGGTCAGGTTTTCGCCGGTGCCGAGCGTCAGATTGGCGGTGGCGATCAGATCGGCGACGCCGAGGCTGGCACCCGCATTGAGCGTCATCGCGGCATCGAAACGCACCGTGCCGGCGCCGGTGATCGCACCCGCGAAAGCGGAGGAGGCGGTAAGATCCAGCACCGAACTGGCGCCCGCCGATAGCGTGCCCGCGCCGGTGACGGCGCCCGCCAGAACCAGCGTGCCGCCCGCGACCGAAACGGTGCCGGTGTCAACAATGGCGCTCGCCACCGTACCGGTGCCGGTCAGTGATGCGCCGGCATCGATGGCGATTGCCGCGATCGTCAGGGCCTCGCCATTGAGGCTGTAGGCGCCGCCGAGTTCCAGCGTGCCGGCGCCGCTGATGGGGTTTGCCAAGGCGCCGCCCGCCGTGAGGTCCAGAACGGCATTGGCGCTGGCTTGCAAGGCACCACCGCCTGAAAGCGCGCCGCCCAGCACCAGTTTGCCGCCATTTGCAACGATCATGCCGTTATCGATCACGGCACTCGCGATCGTGCCGGTGCCCGACAGGCTGGCGCCGGCATCGATGGAAATATAGGCAATCGATGGCGTGGCGCCTGCCGCCAGCGTGTAGGTACCGTTATCCAGCTGCAACGTGCCGGTGCCGGTTATCCTTTCGGCAAGCGTGCTGCTCGCCGTGAGATCGAGCACGGCGTTGACGGTGGCGCCGAGCGTGCCGGCGCCGGAAATGCCTGCCAGCGCCAGCGTGCCGCCGGTTGCCATGACGGTGCCGGCATCGATGGTGAGGCCGGCGATGGTGCCGAAGCCGGAAAGGGCGGCGACGGCATCGACCGCGAGGCTGGCGATCGTTTCGGTGGCGCCAGAAAGCGTGAAGGTGCCGCCATCCAGTTGCAGCGTGCCGCCGCCGCCGATGCTGCCGGTGAGCGACGTGGGCACGGTGAGATCGAGGATTGCGCCGGCATCGACGGTGACGGTGGTGACCGCGAGCGTTCCGCCCGCCTGTAGAACGAAGGCGCTTGTGCCATCCAGGCGGAGCGTGCCGCCGCCGGTGATGGCGCCGGCAAATGCGCCGCCACCGGCGAGATCGAGCACGGCGCCCGCGGCCACGTTCAGCGTGCCGGCGCCGGCCGCGGCACCGGCGAAGGCGAGCGTGCCGGTGGTGACGGACATCAGGCCGGCATCGTTGAAGCCGCCGGTGAAATTGCCGGCGCCGGTGAGGGTTGCGCCGGCGCTGACGGCGAGGGTCGCAATCGTTTCGGTGACGCCGGGTGCCACGCTGTAGCTTGCGCCGCCCGCCAGCAGCAGCGTGCCGGCGCCGCTGAGCAGTTCGGTGAGGGTTTGGCCTTGCGTCAATTCCAGCGTTGCATTGGCATTGGCGCCGAGCGCGCCGGCGCCGCTGACGGCGCCCGCGAGCAGCAGCGTGCCGGCGTTGTTGGCGAGGATCGCGCCCGCATCGGCAATGGTGCCGGCAACGGTGCCGTTGCCGAGCAGGCTGCCGGTGCTGCTGATGGTGAGCAGGCTGCTGGCGGTGAAGGTTGTGCCGCCGAGCTGCAGAATGCCGCTATCGGTGAAGGCGGCGGCGGTGGTGAAATTGCGGCCATTCTTGAGCGTGAGGTCGCCGGCGGCGCCGATGGTGTTGAGCTTGGCGTCGAGCGTGACCTGCTTGTTGTTGGTGGTGTTCAGCGCCTCGATGGCCGATCCGGCACCGGAAAGTGTGACCGCGGCGTTCAGTGCGCTGATGGTGCTGTTATTGGCGAGTTCCAGAACGGAATTGCCATCCACCTCGAAACTGCCGCCGGTGAGGGTGGTGCCGGCAAAATTGCTGAAGACGATGCCGGTATTGAGCAGGAAATTATCGCCGCCGGAAACGACGATGCTGCCGAGGTTGGTGAAGGTGCCGTTGGCGCCGCCCTGGCCGCCGATCGTCATCGTGCCGGCCGCGTTTGCCAGGATGCTGCCTTCGTTGACCACGATATCGTTGGTGTCGTCGAAGTAGAAATCGGCGAGCGCGCCCGATTGCGTCACGGTGAGATGCTGGCCGAGCGTGAAGGTGGCGCCGCCGCCGGTGTCGCCAAATTCGAAGTAGGCCTCCCCGGCATTATTGCCAACCGCGATGGTTGCGTTGTCGATCGTGCGGGTGTTCTGGAAAATCAGATCGGCGCCAGCGGCGGAAATATCGATGACGCCGGGGCCGGTGCCGCCAATGCCGGTCGCGGTGAAGCTGCCGGCGATAACGAGGGCCATGTTCGTAACGAGGTTGAGCGTGCCTTCATAGGTGACGTCGCTCAGTTCGCCGGTCGCATAGGGGGGCGTATCGTCGGTATTCGCGAGGCCGTTGCCGTTATCGATGATCGTGCCGCCCTCTATCGTGCCGTTCAGCTGGAGCTGCCCCAACGCGCTGCCGGTGCCGATGGTGAGCGCGGCGCCGGTGTTGTCGATATAACCGTCAGTGGTGATATCCACGGTGTCGCCGCTGCCAACGAGGGAAACGAGTTGCGCGGTGGTCAAGGTAGCGCCGAGGTCGAGCGCCGTGTTGGTGCTCGTGATGGAGCCGGCATTCAGGAACGAACCTTGCAGCGACAGCGTGCCGCCGTTGACATTCAACAGGCCGTCGTTTTCGAAATCATTCAGAATCAGCGTCGCGCCGCTCGCGTTCAGCGTGCCGGCATTCACGGTGGCGCCGGACTGGGCGTTCAGTGTATCACCGTTGCCGATGAGCATCGTGCCGTCATTCTCGAAGTCGGTGCCGAGAATGCTGAAAGTGCCGTGGGCCACGTTCGCGGTGAGGGTGCCTTCGTTGAAGATGCCGTCATAGGCGCCGTTTGAATCGGCGAGCGCCGCGAAGCTGCCAACCTGGTTGATTGCCGCGGAGAGGATCAGCACGCCGCCATTGCCATCGGCGTCGTTACTGACAAGGTTGGCGTAGCCGGTATTGTTGCCGATATTGAGCGTGGTGAGATTTGGCGCGGTGACGCCGTCCAGATAGAGCGTTACGTTGTCGCCGGTGAGGTTCACCGTGCCGGCGCCGCTGCCGACCATGCTAAGCGGCGAGGCGATTTCGAGACTTTCTCCGGTCGCGGCGAGCGTCAGCGCGCCGACATAGGTGACGTTCTGCCAGGTGGCATCGGTGAAATTCAGCGTGCCGCCGGTGGCCGAAATGGTGCCGCCATACAGGCTGCCGTCGAAATTCATTGTGCCAGCCGTCAGGCTCAGCGTGCCCGACAGATCCATCGTGCCGTAGAGATCGTAGAGCGCCTTGGCGTCGCTGAACGTTACGTTGTTCGCATAGGCTGTTTCGCCGGCGGCCAGCGACAGCGTGTAGGCGTTACTGCCCGCCACCGTCACGTTGCTCTGCCCGTCCGGGATGCCGTTGTTCCAGTCCGCGGCGGTGTTCCAGTCCGCCGTCTTGGCGGCCCAGACGGTGCTGTTGGAAACGATGTTGAGCAGCGTGCCGCCGTGGCCGTCGGAGGTGAAGCTGTAGACGTCGCCGGTGTGGGTGCCGAGCAGGCTGAGCGTGGCAACGGCGGTGCTGCCATTATAGAGCACCAGCGTGCCATTGCCGCTGAGCGTGCCGCTGGTGGCAATGGTGTTGACCAGATCTATGGCGGTGCCGACGGTGAAGCCGGCAATCTTCTCCTTCACGGTGCCGGGAGAATCCAGCATCAGCGTGCCGCTATTGGAGAGGAACGTTATGGCCTGCGCGGCACCGACATTGGCGCCGAGTTCCAGCGTGGCGCCGGCGCCGATATCCAGCACGCCGGTGCCGGTGATGCTGCCGGTGAGCGCCAGCGTGCCGCTGCCGGCGAGGATGGTGCCGGTATTGGCGACATTCGCGCTAATCACGGAACGGAAGCTGCCGGCGCCCTGTTCCAGCAGACCAGCATTGGTGAACAGATCGGCGGCCGATGAGCCGGCAACGATCGCCGCTATCGAAACGATATCGTAAATGCCGTCATTGACAAAGGCGGCCGCCTTCGTGTTGGCATCGCCGAGCGTGAGCGTGCCGGCGGCATCGATGTTGACGAAATTCGTCACGGTGGCGCCGCCGCCGACGATCAGCGCACCATCGGTGAAGATGCCGTTGGTGTTTAGCACAACATTGCTTTTGTCGGCGATCAGACCGGCGAGGCTGCCGCCCGCGTCCAATTCCAGCGTGCCCACCAATGAGGAGAGTGTGCCGCTATCGAGCAGCGTCGCGTAAATATGGCTGGTGAGCGAGCCACCGACTTTTGCCAGCAGGCCGGCATTGACGAAGGTGCCGGTGAAGGAGGTGGCGCTGATGCTGGCATCGTCGGTGGTGAAATCGAACACCCCCGACGCGTTATTGGTGATGGTGCCGCCGCCGGCGGAATCGCCATCCCAGATGTTTCCGGCATCGGCGACCGTTCCGCTATTGATCCAGTCCGCGCCCTCCGCGACGATCAGCTTCACGTAGCTGTAATAATCGGCGATGGTGGTGGCGCCGCTGGTGGTCATTGTGCCAGGGCCATAGAGTCCGACTTCGCCGTTATAGCCACTGACCGTGCCGAAGCCATTGGTGCCGGTCAGTGCCAGCGTAAAGCCGTCGAGCGCGATGCTGGTGTAATATTCCGCGGTGAAATTGCCGGCAATGGAGCTGTTGCCGGACAGGGCGAAAGAGGCGTTGTAACCGATCACGGATGTGGCGCCGGCGATGCCGAGGCCGCCCAGCGCGTACGTATTGCTTATGAATTCAACCGTGCCGCTACCGTTGATCGTGCCGCTGAACGCGCCGCCCGACTGAAACGCGATGGTGCCCGTGTTGCTGCTGGTGGAAACCGTTCCTGTATTGGTGAAGTAAGCGTCTATATAAGCGATATTGCTGCCGCCGGCCTTGGTGAAGATGCCGGCATTGGTGAAACTGTCATTGACGGTACCGCGGTTGAAAAGATATCCGTCGAGGTCGAAAGCGTATTTCGCGCCGGCCTGATTGATGATGGCCGCACCGCCAGGATTGCTGGAATCGTCGTACATATTGGCGGTCTGCGTCACGGTGCCGGTGTTCAGCCAGGTCATGCCGCCGCCGAGGAACAGATTATTACCCACAGCGGTGGCGCCGGCGGTGGTCAGCGTGCCGGGGCCATCGATATTGCCCCCAAGACTGGCGGCGGTGGTGGCCAGATTGTTGCCATTCAACGCAATCGTACCGTAAGCGTCATTGAACTGGCTGGCGGCGAAGGTGAGGTTTTCATCCAGCTGCACGATGCCGCCGTCGATGATGATGTTCGCGACGTTCACGACCGCCCCAGCTGCGATCGTGCTGAAGCCGTTTTCGAATGCGATGGTGCCAGCGCCGGTGAGCGTGCCGCCGAGCATGCCGCCTTCATAGAGGGCGAGGGTGCCGCTGGCACTCAGCAAGGTACCCGTATTGGCTACAAAAGCGGCAAGATATGACAGGCCGCCACCGGTCTGTTCGAAGGTGCCGGCATTTTCCAGCGTCGGTATGTCGTTGTTGTAGTAACCGAACCAGTAATTGCCGGTCATATCATACAGGGCGCTGGAAGCGTTGACGAGATCGAAAGTGCCAGCGCTGCTGGGATCGGCATAGACATTGTAATATTGATTGACCGTGCCGGTGTTGGTCCACGCAATGTTGCCGCCGAGCCAGACATTGGATGACACTGCAATGCTGGTGGTGCCGCTGGTCAGCAGCGATCCGGCGCCCTCGATGTAGCCGGCGCCGAGAGTGCTGTCGGCAAGCGTCAGCGTGTTGCCGTTGAGGTAGATCGAGCCGCCGGTTTGACTGAAGGAGCCGTCGGCTGGCGTCGCATCGGCTTCGAGCGTCAGGCTGCCGGCGCTCAGCGCGAGGTTCGCGGCCGCGTAAAGCGCGTTCGCCGTCAAGGTTGCGGCGCCGCCGGCGAACTCGATGGCGCCGTCGCCGGTCAGCGTGCCGCCGAAAGTGCCGCCATCCTGGAAATAGATGGTGCCGCTGGCAGCGTCGATGACGCCGCTGCTGGTGAAGTAGGCATCGATGTAAGCGTAGCTGTCCGCGAATACGAAACTGCCGAAATTCGTGAAATTGTCAGTGCCGTTACCGTTGGCATCGAGGGAGCCATTGATATTCATGGCCCAGCTGGCATTTGCTTCATTGACGATCGAGATTATGCCCGGGGTATTCGTATCGTTATAAATTTGGATATTCTGGTCTATCGTGCCCTGGTTTATCCACGTGACGCCGCCGCCTAGGTAATAAAGTGAAGCCCCGCTCAGCGTGGTGGTGCCGCTGGTGGTGAGCGTGCCGGGGCCTTCCAGCGCGCCGTTGCCGCCGAGCGTCGCATTGCTGAGCGCGAGCGCGCTACCGTTCAGATCCAGCGCGCCGCCGTATTGATAGAAACTGCCTGTGACCGCGTCGCTGGTGCCATCGAGCGTCAGCGTGCCGCCGGTGATGGCGAGATTGCCGGCGTAATTCAGCGCCGTACTCATATAGAGATACGCGCCGTCGATGGTCCAATTCGCGACGGTGAAATTGCTGCCCGCGGTCAGCGTGGCACTGCCGCCGCCGAAGGCGATTTCGCCAGTGCCGGTGATGGTGCCGCCGAAGACGCCGCCACCGTTGAACTGGATGTTGCCGCCAGCGAGGTCAATCAGGGCGGTGTTGGTGAAATTGGCATCGATGGTGCCGGTCGCGCTGCTGTTGGCGGCGAGCAGCGTGCCGGCGTTACTGAAGCTGGAGGACGCGCCGCTGCCGTTCAGGATGCCGCCGCTGGTCGTGAAGTTGAGCGTGGCGCCGGCATTGTTAACGAAATTGGCCGTGCTGTCGGCATCAACGAAGATGGTGCCGTTGTCGTTGAAGGTGCCGGCGTTGATCCAGCTGACGCCGCCAAGGTAGAGCCCGTAATAGTTATTGTTCAACGAGTACGATATATTTGTAACGCCGGTGTTGAGCAGCACGCCGCCATCGATTTCGCCGAAATAGCTGAGGTTTGCCGCGCCGATATTGCTGGTGCCCGACATTGTGAGCGTCGTTGCGGCGCCGAGCGTCATGTAGCCGCCGGTTTCCGTGAAGGTTCCCGCGACGCTGGCGGAGGCGCCGAGAAGATCGAGTTCGCCGTTGGCGCCGATCAGGCCGAGGCCGGCGCCGAAGCTCGCGAGCGCGTTCACGGTCAGATCGCCGCCGGTAACGTTCAGTGTATCGGTGACCGCGGTCAGGTCCTCGATGGCGCTGGCGCCGGTGGCGAAGGTGATGGTTCGGGCCGAGAGCGTATCGAGCAGCACGTCGTTGCCGGCGCCGGGGAGGACGCCGCCGGTCCAGTCGGCGGCGTTGGACCACAGGCCGTTTACGTTATATTTCCATGACACAACGGGGTAGGGGGGCGGCGCGCTCGCGGGTGCGACCAGGGTGCCGTCCAACCAGCTGTGCACATGCCCGAAATGGACGCGTCGCGAGAAGGTGATTGCGTTCATGGTCCGTTTCCCCCGTTACGGTTTTGTCTGTGCTCCGCGCGCCCGTGGACATTCGGGCACGCGAACTACGCCGAACCGCAATTTTCAGGAAGCCGGAATCTTCCGTGAACATATCATGTCACACGACCCGTCTCTATCAAGTGGCCGTGTTAACGAGCAAAAGTCTTTTTGCTTCTTTTTCTTCAGAAAAAGAAGAATCTACTCTTTGAACGCCGCCTCGGTCTGCCGCCGAACATCTTCCACCGAAACATCCGGCGCAAGCTCGATCAGTTTCAACCCTGGCCGCCCCACTTCGAAGACCGCCAAGTCCGTCACAATGACATCGACCACGCCGGCGCCGGTCAGCGGCAGGGTGCATTGGCGCAATATCTTGGCTTCGCCCTTGGCGGTATGTTCCATGAGCACGACGACGCGACGCACGCCGGCGACCAGGTCCATAGCGCCGCCCATGCCCTTCACCATTTTGCCGGGCACCATCCAGTTGGCGATGTCGCCGTTCTCCGCCACTTGCAGGGCGCCGAGGATGGAAAGATCGATGTGGCCGCCGCGGATCATGGCGAAACTGGCGGCGCTGTCGAAATAGGCGCTGGTCGGCAATTCCGTAATGGTCTGCTTGCCGGCGTTGATCAGGTCGGCATCTTCGTCGCCCTCGTAGGGGAACGGGCCGATGCCGAGCATGCCGTTCTCGCTCTGCAACTGCACGTTCACGCCGGGCGGAATGAAGTTTGCGACCAGCGTGGGGATGCCGATGCCGAGATTGACATACATGCCGTCGCGCAATTCGCGGGCGGCGCGGGCGGCCATTTGGTCGCGGGTCCAGGCCATGCTGCTCTCCCTCAGGCGGCCGCGCGGGGGCGGGTCGTTACTTTCTCGATCGGCTTGTGCACATGCGCGAGCTTCACCAGGCGCTGCACGAAGACGCCAGGCGTTATGATATGGTCGGGATCAAGCGTGCCGGGCTCGACCAGCTCCTCTACCTCGGCCACGGTAAGCTTGGCCGCTGTTGCCATGATGGGATTAAAATTGCGCGCCGTCTTGCGATAGACGAGGTTGCCTTCGGTATCGCCCCGCCATGCGTGCACGATGGCAAGATCGGCGACGAGGCCGCGTTCCATGACATAGTCGTGGCCATCGAAATTGCGCACTTCCTTACCCTCGGCGATAACCGTTCCGGCACCGGTGCGGGTGAAGAAGGCAGGAATGCCGGCGCCGCCGGCGCGTATGCGTTCGGCCAGCGTGCCTTGCGGATTGAATTCGATTTCGAGCTCGCCGGCGAGATACTGGTTCATGAAGGTCTTGTTCTCGCCGACATAGGAGCTGATCATTTTACTGATCTGCCGGCTGTCCAGCAGCATGCCGAGGCCGACGCCATCGATGCCGCAATTGTTCGAAACCACGGTGAGGTTTTTCACCCCGCTGTCGCGTATGGCTTCGATCAGGGCGGCAGGGATGCCGCAAATGCCGAAGCCGCCGGACATGATCATCATGCCGTCACGGAGCGCGTCCGCGAGCGCCGTGTGGGCATCGGAATAGAGTTTTCGCAACGGATAAGATCTCCTTGGCGGCCGGCCACGCTCGTTCAGGACAGCAGCAATCCCGCGGCGCGTAAGAAGCCCAGGAGCGGCGTCATGGGAAGCCCCAGAATGGCGCTGTGCTCGCCTTCGATGGCGTCGAACAGGTGCATGCCAAGACCTTCCAGCCGGTAGGCGCCAACGGAACCGAGGACGGCGTTGCCCTCGGCGGCGAAGTACGCATCCAGGAAAGCTTCGCTGAAGGCTCGCATCGTAAGGCGGGGCGTTGCCAGATGATGCCAGAGTGTATCCCCGCCGCGGCGGCAGACGGTTGCGGTGGCGAGCGTGTGGGTTTGGCCGCGCAGGGTCAGGAGCTGGTCGCGCGCGGCGGTGAGGGTCGGCGGCTTATCGAACCAGGCGTCGCCGCACAGCAGGATCTGGTCGGCGCCGATGATCAGGACATCGGGATCGTCAATGGAAGCTGCCTTCGCCGTGGCGAGGGCCAGGGCGGCCTTGGCGGCGCTGCCGCCTTGGGCGCGGATGGTGGCCTTGATCGCGGATTCGTCGAGATCCGCCGGCGAGATCGTGAAGGTCAGCCCCGCCGCCGCCAGCAGCGCGCGGCGGCTTGGCGAGGCGCTGGCTAGCAGCAGGCGCGGATGCGGCGACTGAATCGGGATTTCGAGCCGGTGGAATTCAGAAGTTGCTGTCGTCGCTTCCGGAGCTGTCCCAGCCGGAATCGCCGCCGGAATCACCGCCGCCGCTCCAGGCGTCGTCCTGCGGCGTGTCGGAGAAGGATGAATCCTGCGCGCCGCCGCCGGACCATGGATCGCCGCCGCCGGCGCCGGGATCGGTGGCGCCGCCGCCGGCCCAAGGGTCACCGCCGCCGCTGCCGGCGTCGCCATAATTGTTAACTACTGTTTCGTTCACGACCTCGCCAGGTCCGCCCCAACCGCCACCGCCGAAGCCGCCACCGCCGAACCCGCCGCCGCCGAAGCCGTGGGGAGAGAACATGGAGCTGATGGCGTCCGCGGCGAGCACGCCGCCGGCGACGCCAGCCGCTGTTGTCAGCGCCGAGCCGAGGAAGCCGGAGCCACCGGAGCGGAACATGCCGGGCTGATAGCTCGGCGGGTAGGAGGCGGTGGGGGGCGGGGCATATTGCGGTGGTGGCGGAGCGTATTGCGGCTGGCTTTGCTGGGGGCTGGCGCCGCCGAACAGGTTGCCGAAGAAGCCGCGGCTTTGGCCGGTGCCCTGGCTTTGCAGTTGTTGAAGCTGCTGATTCGCCTGGTTTAGCTGGTATTCCATCTGCTTCATGCGGTTCTGCGCCTCGGCGAGGGCGGCTTCCTGCACGAAGGCCAGTTGGGTGATGCGGTAGCGGGCTTCCGGGTGGGTGGAAAACTGGTCGGCGATGAAGCGGTCGGCCTCCGGATCGACGGGCGGTAGGCTTTGCTGGGTTGCCGGGACGGAAGCGCCACCGAACGCGCCGGGCGCGGCCGCGCCGCCGACGCGGGCGATGAAGCGGCCGATAATGTCCTGTTCCTGGGGGGTCATCGCTGCAACTCTCCTGCGGGAGGGGGTCGAGGCCGTGAATGGGCACGTGGCAGCATACGACGTCGTGATCAAGGGCGCGCGGGCGCAGGTTGACCGTATCGGGGCCGCTCCATAAACTTAGTTCACAAATCGACAACCGGGGTTTGCTTCATGCGCCGAGCCGCATTGGCCGCGTGTGCGCTGTTCGCGCTGATGACGGGCCCTGCCGCGGCGGGGCGTCTGCGCACGTTCGACCTGCCCGGGCAGTCGGCGATTTGCGGCGCCGCGATCGCGGATGACGGGACCGTGGTGGGCAACAGCCTGCCGGCATTGGGCAGCGGCGACGCGCCGGTGAATTTTATCTACGCGCAGGGCGCGTTCACCGTGCTGAGCCTGCCGTTCACGACCGGCTTCACCGCGGTATCGGGCGTCAACCGCGCGGGCAAGTTCGTCGGCACGAATACGGTGTTCGGCAAGAATTTCTCCGAGACGATTACCGGCTTCGCGGTGAAGAACGGCGTGCTGCGCCTGGTGCATATACCGGGGGCGGCGGAGGTTACGGTGCGCGGCATCAGCGACGGCGATGTCATTGTCGGGTCGTACCAGACATCTTCGAGTGCGCCGACCTTGGGCTTCATCAAGCGCGGCAATATCGTGACGACCCTGAATGACGGCAGCGGCGAGGTGCTGCCGGCCGCGTCCGATTCCGATGGGACGCGGGTGGTGGGGACTTCCATGCCGGCCGGCGACATAAATTCCTGGCTGTGGCAGGGCGGCAAATTCACGCCGATCGCGGTGCCGGGGGCGCTGGCGACGTTCGCGCGCGGCATCAATCGGGCGGGCACGGTGAGCGGTACCTATCTGACCGGTAGCGCGACGGCGCCGGTCAATCACGGGTTTCTGCTGAATGGCGGAACGTTCTCGTACTATGACGTGCCGGGAGCAACCGGAACGGAATTCTCCGGCATCAATGCCCGTGGCGAGGCGACCGGATGCTATTCGGACAGCGCGGGTACGCATGGGCTAATTTACAAGCCATAGG
>DATJOH010000453.1:0-2318 GCA_035507235.1 Acetobacteraceae bacterium | reverse complement strand
ACCTTTGCCCCTGACAAAAAAATAGTGGGGGTCTGGGGCGTCACGCCCCAGTGGGGGTCCAGGGGGCAAAGCCCCCTGGTCGCCGAAGGCACCCTTCAATGAGCGGCACAGCCAGCCGGGCGCAACTGCTCGCCCCGCTGATGGCGCCGATGGCGTCGTTGCGGGGGGTGGGGCCGGCGGTGGAGGCATTGCTGGCACGGGTGACGGGCGGGACGCGGGTCCTCGATCTGTTGTTTCACGTGCCGGAGAGTTTCGTCGATCGCCGGCCGCGGCCGACCATACGCGGGGCGGTGCGCGGCACGGTGGCGACGTTGGCGGTGGAGGTGGTGCGGCATGAGGCGCCGCAGACGCCGAAGCAGCCTTGGCGCGTGGTGGTGACGGACGGCACGGGTTTCGCGGAACTGGTGTTTTTCAAGCCGCAGCGGGCGCAGGCGCTGGTGGCGGGGACGAAGCTGCTGGTTTCCGGCAAGCTCGAGAGTTTCGCGGATCGGCTGACCATACCGCATCCGGATCATATTGTGCCGGCGGACCAGCCGGAACGGATACCGGCGCTGGAGCCGGTATGGCCGCTGACGGCGGGCTTGTTTCCGAGCCAGGTGCGCGCTGCGATGGTGCAGGCGCTGGCACGGATTCCGGAATTGCCGGAATGGCACGATCCGGCGTTGTTGCGGCGGGAGGGTTGGCCGGGTTTTGCCGAAGCTCTGCGGGCGTTGCATATGCCTGTGGAGTATCCCGGGCCGAAGCCGAGGGCGCGGCTGGCCTATGACGAGTTGCTGGCGCACCAGGTGGCGATGGCCTGGGTGCGCACGCGGGAAAAGACGCGGCCGGGGCGGGCGCAGGCGGGAACGGGCGAATTGCGGGCGCAGGCGCTGCGCCGGTTCGGCCACGCACTGACACGCTCGCAGCAGGAAGCGCTGGCGGAAATCGATGCGGACATGGCGACGCCGTGCCGCATGTTGCGGCTGCTGCAAGGCGATGTCGGCTCCGGCAAGACGGTGGTGGCGGCGCTGGCCATGCTGCGCGCGGTGGAAAGCGGCGCGCAGGCGGCGCTGATGGCGCCGACGGAAATTCTCGCGCAGCAGCATTATCGGACGTTACAGGCGCTATCGCCGGTGCCGGTGATTTTGCTGACCGGGTCGGTAAAGGGCGCGGCGCGGCGCAATGCGCTGCTCGCCATCGAAACCGGCCGCGCGAGGCTGGTGGTGGGCACACACGCGCTGTTTCAGCAGGGCGTCGCCTATCAGAATCTAGGGTTGGCGGTGATCGACGAGCAGCATCGTTTCGGTGTGGATCAGCGTCTGTCCATGGGCGGCAAGGGTGCCGCGGCCGACGTGCTGGTAATGACGGCAACGCCCATTCCACGCACTTTGCTGCTGACGCAGTGGGGCGAAATGACAGTGAGCCGTCTGAGCGAAAAGCCGGCCGGCCGGATCGCCATACGCACGACGCTGCATTCGCTGGCGCTGTTCGAGGATGTGGTGGCGGCGATCGCGCGGGCGCTAGATCGCGGCGAGCGGATTTTCTGGGTCTGTCCGCTGGTGAGCGAAAGCGAAGTGCTGGACGTTGCGGCGGCGGAGGACCGGTACATCACATTACGGCGTCGCTTCGGTAACCGCGTCGGTCTGGCGCATGGCCAGCAGGACGCCGC
This sequence comes from Acetobacteraceae bacterium, assembly GCA_035507235.1. GTDB lineage: Bacteria > Pseudomonadota > Alphaproteobacteria > Acetobacterales > Acetobacteraceae > CAJCIS01. The sequence goes on along the minus strand of DATJOH010000453.1, from coordinate 670 downwards.
GGTGCGTGATGCATCGCTCGCCGCCTTCGCGCGCGGCGAAACGCAGTTGCTGGTTGCGACCACGGTGGTGGAAGTCGGCGTGGATGTTCCGGAGGCGAGCGTGATGGTGGTGGACCACGCGGAACGGTTCGGCCTGGCGCAACTGCACCAGTTGCGCGGCCGTGTGGGGCGAGGCGCCGCCGCGAGTTTCTGCCTGCTGCTGCATGATGCCGGTCTCGCGGAGACCGCGCGGCGGCGGCTGCTGCTGCTGCGCGATACGGATGACGGATTTACCATCGCCGACGAGGATTTTCGCATTCGCGGCGGCGGCGATCTGCTGGGCCGGCGCCAAAGCGGCCAACCTGGCTGGCGGCTGGCGGACCCGGTGGAGCATGAGGGGTTGTTACAAATGGCACATCGCGACGCCGCCGTGCTGCTGTCGCGCGATCCGCAACTGACGTCGTCGCGGGGGGAGGCAATGCGGGTGCTGCTGGGAATTTTCGAACGCGGCGAGGCGGTGAGGACGTTGCAGGCGGGGTAGGGAGAAGAGTTCTTTTTTGAAAAAAGGTAACTGCCCAGGTAGGGTAACCATCCGAAAAAGAGTAAGGCAAGCAGTTCTTTTTTGAAAAAAAGAACCAAAAAACTTTTATCCGTTACGGGCAGCACAAAGGCCGCCGATTTAGACTGGCTG
>DATJOH010000452.1:0-3458 GCA_035507235.1 Acetobacteraceae bacterium | reverse complement strand
GGCGACGTGGTGCGCCTGGCCCGGCACGAGCGGCCGGATTTGCTGCTTCTGCAGGAGGCGACGCGGGAAATCGATGCGCTGCCGGAATTCCTGGGCGGATTTTATCACCGCGTGCCGCTGCCCGGGCGCATTCATGGCCTGGCGATCTGGAGCGCCGCGCCGCGGCCTAAGCCGCACGTGCTGAAACTGCCGAGCGGCGCCGTGGTGCACCGGGTGTGTCAGATCCTGGATCTGGGGCCGTTCGCGGTGGCGAATGTGCATCTGTCGCACGGCCAACTGCTGAACCGCCGGCAATTGCGGCATATCGCCCAGCATCTGCCGGCGCGTGCCGCGGTGCTTGGCGACTATAATCTGGTGGGACCGGCGCTATTGCCAGGCTTTGTGGATATCGGGCCACGCGAGCCGACGCATGTGTGCGCGGACATGCTGCCGCTGCGGCTGGACCGGTGTTACGCGCGCGGGCTGACCTGCTCGGAGGCGGTGGCCCTGCACCGGCATACGTCGGACCATCGGCCGATCATGGTGCGTTTGCAGGTGGCGGACGGGCGGGCGCGGCTGGCGGCGTAGGGAGAACAGGCAGGAAAGGACTTCTTTTCTGAAGAAAAGAAGCAAAAGACTTTTTTCAATGGCTTCCACCAGCCAGGCCAAATCTGCGGATACGGATGCTGCCCGAAACGGATAAAAGTTTTTTGGTTCTTTTTTTCAAAAAAGAACTGCTTGCCTTCCTGTCCTGCCTGGGCAGTTACCGGAGCTCTTAAAACGCCGCCTCCTCCAACTCCATCATCGAGGCCTTGCCCGACTTAATGGCACCCCAAAGGGCGCCAGCCTCCGGCAGCAGCCGATCATTGAAAAACTTCGCAGTTGTGAGCTTGGCCTTGTAGAAGCCAGCATCGCCGTTCGCGGCCGGCAGTTTTTCGGCGGCGATTTTGGCGGTGCGCGCCCACATATAGCCGAGGGCGGTAAGGCCGAGCAGGCGCAGATAATCCGTGGCGGCCGCGCCGGCTTCTTCCGGGTCCTTAAGGCCCGCCTGCGCGATATGGGCGGTGGCCTGTTGCAGGGCGCCGAACGCTTTCGCCAGCGGCATGATGTTTGGATCGGCAGCGTTTTCTTCAATGAATTGCTGCACCGGATGGAAGAACCCACGCAGCAGGCGGCCCATATGGGCCGGCAGCTTGCGGCCAACCAGGTCCAGCGCCTGGATGCCATTGGCGCCTTCGTAGATCATGGTAATGCGCGCGTCGCGCACCAGCTGCTCCATGCCATGGTCGCGTATATAGCCGTGCCCGCCGTAAACCTGAAGCGCCATGCTGGAGAGTTCGAAACTGAGGTCGGTGAAGAGGGCCTTCACGACGGGAGTCATGAGCGCAACGAAATCTTCCGATTCCTGGCGCAGGTCCGGGTCGGAGGCCTTCGTTTCTAGATCGAGTGCCTTCGCCACCCAGCCGGAAAGGGCGCGGCAGCCTTCGACATAGGCGCGTATGGTCATCAGCGTGCGGCGCACGTCCGGGTGAACGATGATGGGATCCGCTGCCTTGTCGGGTGCCTTGGGGCCGCTGAGCGAGCGACCTTGCAGCCGTTCCTTGGCGTAGGCGACGGCGCTCTGATAAGCGGTTTCGGCAACGCCTAAACCTTGGATGCCAACGGAGAGCCGTTCCGCATTCATCATGGTGAACATGGCGTTGAGGCCCTTATTGGGCTCGCCAACGATCCAGCCCTGCGCGTCCTCGAACACCAGTTGGCAGGTGGCGGAAGCCTTCAGGCCCATTTTGTGCTCGATGCCGGCGCAGGTGACGCCGTTACGCTGGCCGGGGCGGCCTTCGTCGGTCGGCAGGAATTTCGGCACCAGGAACAGGCTGATGCCCTTCACGCCCTTCGGCGCATCCGGCAGACGCGCCAGCACCAGGTGAATAATGTTTTCGGTGAGGTCATGCTCGCCGGCGCTGATGAAAATCTTGCTGCCGGTGATGCGGTAGCTGCCATCGGCCTGCGGCACTGCCTTGGTGCGCAACATGCCCAGATCGGTGCCGCAATGGGACTCCGTCAGGTTCATGGTGCCGCTCCAACTGCCGTCGATCATCTTCGGCAAATAGCGCGCCTTCAATTCCTCGCTGCCATGGCCGATGATGGCGCGCACGGCGCCAAGCGTCAGCCCAGGATATAGGCCGAAACTGAGATTGGCGGAGCACTGCATTTCCTCCGTCATTTTGGACAGGATTTCGGGCAGGTCCTGGCCGCCGAACTCGGCTGGTGCCGCAAGGCCGGTCCAGCCGCTGTCGCGGAAGATAGCGTAGGCCTCCTTGAAACCTTTTGGCGTGCGGACAATACCATTCTCGTAGGTGCAACCTTCCTCGTCGCCGCTCGCATTGATCGGCAGCAAGACTTCCTGCGCGTATTTCGCGGCCTCATCCAGAACGCTGTCGACCAGTTCAACCGTTACGTCATCGCGGTTGATCGCCTTGAACAGGCCTTCGCTGTCGTGCAGCTCATGCATCACAAACCGCATGTCGCGGAGGGGGGCGGTGTAGGTTTGCATAGCTCTGGCTCCTTTAAGAAAGAAGGCCAGGGGCGCCGCCCCTGGACCCCGCTGGGGCCTTAGGCCCCAGACCCCATTTTTTAGTTGCGTAGCGGGCGGCCGGTTTCCAGCATGTGCTCTATCCGCGCGAGCGTTGCTGGGGTCTTCAGCAACCTCAGAAAACCTTCGCGCTCCAGATCGAGAATCGCCGATTCTTTGACCGTATCGATGATATCGGTTGCGCCGCCGGTGAGAACCGTTGCCAATTCGCCGCCCACGACGACGTCGTGCTTGGTGGCGACGCGCAGCTTGGCGAAGCCGTCCACTGCCTGGTCGAGGGCCACCTTGCCCGAGGGGCCGGGCAGCACGATTTCGCGCTTCTCTTGTGGCTTGTAGCCATCCACGAGCGAAAGCGCCTTCGCCTTCGCGTCGGCCAGCAGACGGTAGCGGTTCATGGTGACGGCGTCGCCGCGGCGCAGGATGTTCATGTCACGCGCCTCGGCGGCGGAACGTGCCACTTTCGCCGTGCTGATCATTTCGAACACTTTCATCGACGCCGGCATCGGGCCGTGCGGCATATTGGGGTCGGTAGCCCACCGACCCAGCATTTCCTTGCAGCCGCCCCAGCCTGGCAACAGACCGATGCCGCATTCCACGAGGCCGGCGTAGGTTTCGCTATGCGCCTGCACCGCATCGCTGTGCAGCAGGAATTCGCAGCCGCCGCCGAGCGCCATGCCGGCGGGCGCGGCGACGACCGGGAAGGGCGCGTATTTCAGTTTCTGCATCATGTCCTGGCCGGTGGCGATCATTGCTTCCACCTGCGCCCAGGCCGCGATGTTTGCCGCGAACAAGGCAAGCCCGACATTCGCGCCGACCGAGAAATTTTCGCCTTCGTTGTAGATCACCAGCGCCTTGTATTTCTCCTTCACGAGGGCGATGGTTTTTT
>DATJOH010000451.1:0-6751 GCA_035507235.1 Acetobacteraceae bacterium | reverse complement strand
ATGCGTCCATCAAGCCCATTTTCCGATCTGAATTAAACGAAACAATATCCCGATATCGCGGTCTGAAGCACATGCTCCCCGTAGAGCTTCGTTCCCGGGCCCTGCGCCGCGCCGGCGGCGACCATGAGCGGCAGAAGATGTTCCGCCTGGGGATGGCATAGGCGTGCCGCGGGCGCGGTTTCCCAGGCGCGCAATCGCTCAGCACGCGCCGGACCCGGCAGTGCCAAGCTCTGCGTCAGCCACGCATCGAATTGCTCGGAAGGTGCCGTGAAGCGCGGATCGCCGTAACCACGCATATTGTGGAAGCTCATGCCGGAGCCGATGATCAGCACGCCCTCATCGCGCAACGGCGCCAGCACCTGCCCCGCCGCCAGGTGCAGCGCCGGATCGAGGTCGCGATCGACCGACATCTCCACCACCGGAATTGCTGCCTCCGGAAATGCCACCTTCATCGGCACAAACACGCCGTGATCCAGGCCGCGCGCGTCATCCACCGCGGCACGCACCCCAGCGGCCCCAAGCAACTTGGCCGCTTTTTCGGCCAGCGCTGGCGCGCCGGGCACGTCATAGCGCAGCGAATACGTCTCCTTCGGGAAACCATAATAGTCGTAAATCAGCGGTGGGTGCGCCGCGCCGCTGAAGGCGAAACCCTCGGTCTCCCAGTGCCCGGAAATCACCAGGATCGCCGATGGCGGCGCCGTCAGACGGCCCGGGAGGGAGCGCAGGAACGCCGCCATTCCGATCCACACGCCGCGCGGGTCGTCCATGAAGAAGCACGGGCCGCCACCGTGCGGAATGAACAGGGTTGGCTGACGAGCGTGACCGCTCATGGCGTTCTCCTTTAAAGCCTAACTGGCGGTTCGTGATCCGGATCGCCTTTCGCCATGCGGGAGACCTATCGCCGTCAACACTTCATGTTACGCGGCCGGCGCAGAACGATAGCCGGCATAGGACTCCTTCAGCGTGGCATGGTTCAGCAGCATTTCCGCCTTCAATTGGGTGCCCGCCGCATCATAGATACGCGAACGCACCCAGTAGGATTCGACGCGGCGACTTTCCGAGAGCGCCACGATTTCCCGTCGGATCAGATAGGTTTCGCCTACGAACAACGGCCCGTCGACCATGCGTATTTCCTGATCGGCGAACAGGCCCACCGCCGGTCCCTTCACCGGAAACGCCGCCTGCACATTGGAATATTCCGCCAGCACGCTGACCATTTCCAGCGGCACGATCGCGCGCCCCCACGGCGAGGCCGACGCATCTTCGTACCACGGCGAGGGTTCGGTAATCGCCGCCAGTTTGTCGTTGAGCGAGAACGGATAGAGCGCGCCCATTTTCTGGTCCGCGCCCATGCTGACGATTTCGTCCACCGCGCCCTTCATGCCGACCCGCAGGTCCGCCAGGATCACCAGCGGGCCGGGCGGGCGCAGTGCCGCCAGGCGCTGTTCCAGCAACGTCTCACCGTCATCAGGACCGATGCTGGCGCTGGCTTCCAGCACCGGTGTGCCGTCGGATTTTTCGGCCCATACGCGGGTTGTGGTGGCGCCTTCGGCCGGCAGGTGGGCAAAGGCGCGCACCTCCTCGCCCTCGACAACCATATTCTGGTAGTGCGCCGAAATGCAGCCGCGTTCGAACCAGGCGTTGCCCCAGATATGCGCCAGCAGCGGTGGGAACAGGCTGAAATGCGTCGGGCCCTCGATGGGGGCGGCGCGAAAACCCAGTTTCTCGGCTACGCTGTCGTCATGTATGGAGCCATGGCCGCCATATTCCTGATCGGCAAGCATCTGTCGCGGTTTGCGCAACGGTCCGCGCAGCGTGAGTTTGGTATCGAATCCCATGGCGCTTTCCTACAATCCTAGCACGCGAGAAAGAAAGGACTTCTTTTCTGAAGAAAAGAAGCAAAAGACTTTTATCAGTTGCGTCCAACAGCCCGTCTAAACCGGTAGATTTGGATGCCCGCCGCAACGGACAAGAGTTTTTTGCTTCTTTTTCTTCAGAAAGAGAAGACTCTTCCCTTAAAACTTCATCGTGACACCCGCACTGGCGACGTCGGCATCGTTCGCATAGCTGCCAATCAGCGTGCCTGCACCGGGAAAATTGTTGGTGTAGTCGATCTTATCGCTGCCAAAACCGGGAAATTCGTGCAAATATCCGAAGCGGAAGCCGATTTTCGGGGTTACCGCGAATTGAAAGCCGACGCCTAGTCCCACGCGATCCTCGTCCGGCAGGCGCGGGCCGCGCGTCAGATCCGTGTTGGCGCCTTCATCGTAGAGGACACCGCTTTGCAGTGTCAGGCGGGGAAACATCGGCGGACGCCAGTTCACGCCGATGGAGCCCATCCAGGTATTGCGGAAGCCGATCGGTGTCGCTTCCACGCTGGTCGGCGTTTCCACCGAAAGCGTCTTAATCAACGACCAGTCGGTCCATTGCACGGTGCCCATAACAGACCATTCCGGCGAAAGATCGTCGTAGAAGCTGAGAGTGGCGTAATCCGGCAGGGCAATTTGTGCCGAGGCGTCCTGGTTCAGCGCCTGCAGCACGGCCGTGACGAATGGGCTGCGCGCCATGATCGCAGGCGGTATGGCAACGCGCTGCTGGCCGGTGACGTCGGTGCCAATGCGCGAATGATAATCAATTCCGACGCGCAGCCCATCGGTGATTTGATACATGGCACCGAGATGGTAGCCGGCGGCGATGTCATCGCCGTGGATGTCCACCACGGCGTCGCCAGCGCCAGGCACGAAGGCCTGGGTATTGATCGCCTGGGTGAGGCGGGCGTGGAAATAGGTGAGGACCGGGCCGCCGCCGATGGAGAATTGCGGGGTGACGCGGTAGGCGGCGGAAAGGGCGAGCTGCAGGTCGAACAGGGAAGAAACCAGCGCCTGGTAGCGGCCGACGAAATTGCTGGGGTAGGAGGTGCGCAGGCCGAATGGCGCCTCCGTCGCGGCGCCGAAGGCAAGGTCCGGTGTCGCGTGCAACACCGTTTCGGTGCCGGCGGAGAATTCCTGCGGTCCCGCGTCGCCGCCGGTGTCGCCGCGCACCGGTTTGCCGTTCACCAGGTTTTCGCCGCTGAACCGTATGCCGGGATCGAAGTAATTAAGCGCGGAATCGATTTCGTTGTCGTTCAGGAATACCATGCCGGCCGGGTTGTTCCAGGCGGTTCCGGCATCGTAAGCTTTCGCCGCACTGCCGGCGAAGGCGTTGGCGAGCCAGTCCGGGTCGCCTTCGCGCAACTGAAACGATGCCGCACTGGCCGCGCCGCCGGCGACGAGCCAGATTGTTGCCGCCATGAACGCGCGCCGTGCCGCCTGCGATTGCATTCGCTGATTTCCTCCCGCGGCGGGCCGCCGCGCGCTTCGCTTAGACCGATCCGCCACGGATGGCATTGATGATGCCGGAGAAATCCGTGGTGGCGCCGCCGGTTGCAGCGTAGCTCTCGTAAAGTTGCGTGGCGAGCGCGCCGAGGGAGGTTTTTGCCCCGAATTTCTCCGCGCAAGCCTGTGACAGCAGCAGATCCTTGAGCATCAAGGCGGTGGCAAAACCGGGGCGATAGTCCCGGTTGGCCGGGCTTGCGGGCACCGGGCCGGGCACCGGGCAGTTGCTGGAGAGCGCCCAACATTGGCCCGAGGAAGTGGAGGCAACGTCGAACAGCGCCTGGTGCGAAAGGCCGAGTTTTTCGCCGAGCACGAAAGCCTCGCCGACCGCGATCATCGATATGCCGAGGATCATGTTGTTGCAGATTTTGGCGGCCTGGCCGGCGCCAGCCTCGCCGCAATGCACGATCTTGCGGCCCATGGCGGCGAGCACCGGCTGCGCCTGCGCGAAGGCCTCGGCGCTGCCCCCGGCCATGAACGTAAGCGTGCCCGCGGCGGCACCGCCGGTGCCGCCGGAAACCGGTGCGTCCAGCGCGCGCATGCCGGCCTGTGCCGCGGCGGCGTGGGCGGCACGCGCGTCCGCGACGTCGATCGTGGAGCTGTCGATGAAGAGCGTGCCGGGCGCCGCGTGCGCCAGCAAACCGTCAGCACCGCCGAGGCATTGGAGCACGAGGGCGCCGTTCGGCAGCATGGTGATGACGATGTCGGCGCCACGCGCCACGTCCGCCAGCGTCGGGGCGATGCGCGCGCCGGCCTGCGCGGCCGCGTCACGCGCCGCCGCCACGACGTCATAGCCGGTGACCTCGTGTCCCGCCTTGATCAGGTTGGCGGCCATCGGGCCACCCATGTTGCCTAAGCCGACAAATCCGATTTTCGCCATCGTTTCCTCGGGGTTATGTTAGGAAGGAAGGTTTTCTTCTTTGAAAAAAAGAAACAAAAAACTTTTGCTCTTGGCGCGCAGCGATTGGGCCAAACACGGAGGTCGGGTGTTGCCCGAAACAGACAAAAGTTTTTTGGTTCTTTTTTTCAAAAAAGAACACTTCCTTTAGTCGTCTACAAAGACGGTTGACGAATAGCCCTGCGCGAACAGCAAAGCGCGCAGATCGGCGAATTCCACCCGGTTCTGAATCGTTTCCGCCACCAGCATTTTCGGCCGGTAGCCGATCCCGAGCCCGGCTTCCTGCAGCATCGGCAGGTCGTTGGCACCATCGCCTACGGCGAGCGTGGCTGTCATGCGCAGGCCACGCAAGGCTGCCATTTCGCGCAGGGTTTCCAGCTTGGTGTCGCTGCCGAGGATGGGTTCGGTGACCTCGCCGGTCAGCGCTTTGCCGTCATCGAGCAGTGTGTTGGCACGGTGGTGATCGAAGCCACAGAGTGTGGCGACGCGGTCGGTGAACCAGGTGAAGCCGCCGGAGACGAGGGCTGTCAGGGCGCCGTGGCGGCGCATGGTGGCAACCAGCGTTTTCGCACCCGGCGTCAGTTCCGTGCGGGCCCAGGCGGTTTCCAGTGCGGACACATCGAGGCCTTTCAGCAGGGCGACGCGGGTGCGCAGGGCCTCGCGGAAATCGAGTTCGCCGTTCATGCTGCGGCGGGTGATGGCGGCGATCTGTTCCCCTATGCCCGCGATATCGGCGAGTTCGTCCAGCGTTTCGCTGGTGACGATGGTGCTATCCATGTCCGCGACGAGCAGGCCGCGCCGGCGGCCGCGGCTGCGGGTGAGCAGGACGTCGATCGGTTTGCCTTGCAGGGCGGCGCGGGCGGTGGCGAGGTCCGGCGGCTCGAAGACATCGAACTCGGCGGCCTCGCCGGGGGAGAGGGTGCGCGGCGTGGCGCCGCGGACGGCGTCGCGCACCTGGTCGATAATAGGCGTGCTCAACGAGACCGCATCGCGCGCGGCAACCAGGGTCAGGACGTAGGCCATGGCGGCGCCCATGGCAGCGGCGGAGCAGGCCGGCAATCCCCCTTGCGTCATCATTGCCGGGCCCACGGCGAGCGGCAAATCGGCGTTGGCGCTCGGGCTGGCCGGCGCGCTTGGTGGCACCATCATCAATGCCGACGCGATGCAGAGCTATCGCGACCTGCGCATTCTGACCGCGCGGCCGACCGCGGCGGAGGAGCAGGAGGTGCCGCACCTTCTGTATGGGTATCGCGCCGCCGCCGACCTTGGCACGGTGGCCTCCTGGCGGGTGGACGCGCTTGCCGCCGCGGCGGCGGCGACGCGCGGTGGGCGTGTGCCGATTCTATGTGGCGGCACGGGGATGTATCTGACCGCCTTCACCGCCGGCCTGGCGGAAATCCCGGATCCGGGGCCGGGCGCGCGCGCCGAGGCGCGATCGCTGCTGGCTGATATGGGGCCGGCGGCGCTGCATGCCCGCCTCGCTGCCCGCGATCCGGATACCGCCGCGCGCCTGCGCCCCTCGGACGGGCAACGGATTGCCAGGGCGTGGGAGATCCTGGCCGGGACCGGGACGGGTCTCACGGTCTGGCAGGCGCGGCCGGCCTTGCCGCCCGCGCCCTACCGGATGTTTGCAATATTACTCGATCCACCGCGGCCGGCGTTGCGTGCGGCGATCGAAGCGCGCTTCGAGACGATGCTGGCGCAAGGCGCGGTCGAGGAGGTGCGCGCCTTGCTTGGCCAGGGGCTGGACCCGGCGCTGCCGCTGATGCGCGCGCATGGGGTGCCGGAACTGGCCGGTTGCGTGCGCGGCGATATTTCGCTTGTCGAGGCGGCGCGGCGCGCCATCACGGAGACGGCCGCCTACACGAAACGGCAGGCAACCTGGTTTCGGCACCATAATCTCGCGCCCTCCACGTATGCGCGTACTATCAGTGCGCGAATTGGTGAAAGTGAGCAATATATGGAATATATCTTGCCTGATCTCAGGAACTTTCTACAAAGACCGGTTGACGCGTCGCAACACGGCGCCTAGAAGGCCCGCCGACCCGCGGAGACGCACGTGACACCGGAGAAAGAGCCGAGCGGCGCCGAGACCTTGCTGCGCGCGCTCAAGGACCAGGGAGTCGAAGTGATCTTCGGCTATCCGGGCGGCGCGGTGCTGCCGATTTATGATGCGCTGTTCCAGCAGAATGCCATCCGGCACATTCTGGTGCGGCATGAGCAGGCGGCCGTGCATGCGGCCGAAGGGTACGCACGCAGCACCGGGCGGGTCGGGGTGGTGCTTGTCACCAGCGGGCCCGGCGCCACCAATGCGGTGACCGGACTGGTGGATGCACTGATGGACAGCGTGCCGGTGGTTTGCCTGACCGGTCAGGTGCCGACGCATCTGATTGGCAACGATGCGTTCCAGGAAGCCGACACCACCGGCATTACCCGGCCGGCGACGAAACATAATTACCTGGTGAAGCGCGGCGAGGAT
>DATJOH010000450.1:0-3215 GCA_035507235.1 Acetobacteraceae bacterium | reverse complement strand
AATGCCGAAGAGCTTCGCACGCTAGTCAAGCCTCCTCAAGATCGCAAGATGCGGCTGATTTTCCGCAGTTGATCTCCATTTTGCGTCTGCCAACGCGTTTCGGCCCTAGGCCGCCCCTTGGCTGAGGTTCCCTTCCATCTGCTGAGCGACAGCCGGCGGTGATCGCGTCCCTCACAACAAAATATAAATTTACTGCTCGCTTGGTTCAAAAAGGAGCATCCGTCCCTAACTTCCGGACCCCACAAGCGCGGGCGTCGCGCGGAAATCAGCGGGAAACACCCTTTTCAGCGCACCGACTTTCGGGGCATCGTTGAACACGATGTATGGATAATCAGGGTGCAGCACCAGGAAATCCTGATGATATGCCTCGGCCGGATAAAACCCCGGCAGTTCATCCACCCGCGTCGCGATCTTCCTGTCGAACACATGCGCCGCGTCGAGTTGCGCGATATAGGCGCGCGCCACGCGCGCCTGGTCCGGATTCGTCACGAAGATGTCGCTGCGATATTGCGTGCCGTCATCCGGCCCCTGACGGTTCACTTCCGTCGGATCCGTCACCACGCTGAAGAAAATCTGCAGGATGTGGCCAAAACTGATCTGCTTCGGGTCGTACGTAATCTGCACTGATTCCGCGTGGCCCGTGGTGCCGGTGCTCACCGTTTCATAATTGGCGGTCGTCTTGCTGCCGCCGGCATAGCCGGAGACCGCGCGTTGCACGCCGCGCACATGCTCGAACACGCCTTGCACGCCCCAGAAGCAGCCGCCGGAAAGCACGAAACTCTGCGGCCCTTGCGAGGCCGCCAAATCCACCGCCGGCGCCGGCACCGCGCGCGCGTCCGCCGCCACCGCCGGCGTGCGCACCCACACCAGGCCGGCCCCGACCGCCACGATCGCCGCCATTCCAACACTGCGCATCAACAATCTCCTCATGCCGGCACGAATTTCAGCGCCACCCCATTCATGCAGTAGCGCAGCCCAGTCGGTTTCGGTCCGTCATCGAATACATGGCCCAGATGGCCGCCGCAGCGCGCGCAATGCACTTCCGTGCGCTGCATCATCAGGCTGTCATCCTGCTCTTCGCTCACCGCATGCGGCAGCGGCGCCCAAAAACTCGGCCAACCGGTGCCGCTATCGAATTTTGTGTCGGAACCAAACAGATGCTGCGCGCACCCCGCGCAATCATAGCGTCCCTTGGCGAACTGATGATCGAGCGGACTCGATCCGGGCGCCTCCGTCCCTTGCTGGCGCAGCACGTAATACTGATCCGCGGTGAGCAATTTGTGCCATTCCGCATCCGTATGCGTTACCGCGAAATGCTCCACGGCCCTGGCCCGGCCGCGCAGGCCCAGCAGTGCCGCGCTTCCGGCCAGCAGCCCGAGCGCCGTATTCCCCAACATGCCGCGTCGTGTCATGCGGTCACCTCCTACTGCGCCTGTTTCGCCGCGGCCGCGCACCTGGTTACCCGCCTTGCACTTATGTAACCCGCCGCCCCGCCTGCCCGAACAGAGATGGTGTGTCATGACCGATCGTGAACGACCCCGCCCGCTGATGCTGCGCCTTACCCACTGGGTGGGTGCGGCTGCCATGCTCTGCATGATCCTCTCCGGCTGGCAGATCTATAACGCCTCGCCGATCCTGCCTTTCACGTTCCCGATCGGCCTCGGCGGCTGGCTCGGCGCCGGCATCGCCTGGCACATCGCCGCCATGTGGGTGCTGATGCTGGATGGGCTGGTTTATCTCGTCTGGGCGCTTATCAGCGGCCATTTCCGCCGCGATTTCCTGCCGCTTTCGCCCCGCGCATTCACCCGCGACCTTGCCGCCGCCCTCCATTTCCGGCTGGCACACGACACCGACCGCTACAACGCCGTGCAGCGCGTGCTCTATGCCGGCGTGCTGATCGCCGCGATTTTTGCCGTGCTCACCGGGCTTTCCATTTGGAAGCCGGTGCAATTCGCCCCGCTGACCGGCCTGTTCGGCGGCTACCCCACGGCGCGCGTTCTGCATTTCTGCATGATGGGCGCGATCGTGCTATTCCTGATCGTGCACGTCGCCCTGGTCGCCATCGTGCCGGCAACGCTGCGCCGCATGATCTATGTGCCGCGGCGCGCCCGGCCATGAGCACAATGCGGCAAAAATTCGCGCCCGAGCTCCACCGCGTAGAGCGGCGCCTGCTGCTGCGCGGCGGACTTTCCCTGGGCGCGCTCTCGCTCCTCACCGGCTGCGGCGACCTCTCCACGGATGATGGTCTGGTCGACCGCATGCTCTGGGCCATGCTGCGCTTCAACGACCGCGTGCAGGCGGCCCTGTTCAATCCGAACCGCCTCGCCCAAACCTACAGCCGCGCCGACATTACGAAACCGTTCAGGTTCAACGCCTACTATCCGCTGGACAAGGTGCGCACCGTCGATGCCGGTAAATGGAAGCTCGAGGTTGGTGGCCTGGTCGATGACGATTCCGACTGGGATTTGCAGCGTCTCCGCGCCCTGCCGCAGGAATCGCAAATCACCCGGCACATCTGCGTCGAGGGCTGGAGCCAGATTGGCGAATGGTCCGGCGTGCCCTTGCGGCATTTTCTCAAGGCCGTCGGCGCCGATCTGCGCGCCCGCTATGTCGGGTTCGAATGTTTCGACGATTATAGCAGCAGTATCGACATGGCGTCGGCGCTGCACCCACAAACCATTCTGGCCTTGGATTTCGAGCAGGCGGCGCTTTCGCCGCCCTGGGGCGCACCGTTGCGCCTGCGTATCCCAACCAAACTCGGCTTCAAGAACCCGAAATATATCAGCGCCATTACGGTAACCAACGACTACCCTGGCGGCTACTGGGAGGATCAGGGCTACAATTGGTTCAGCGGCTCCTGATTCAGTCGTCAGCCGCCAGTCGTCAGGTGTCAGTTGCCCTGCCGACCTGGCGCCCCTGGTCGCGCGCCGCCCGCCCTGCTCTAGTCCGCCACCATGCTTCCAGCCGGCGCGCCGTGAACGACGCTACCGATGCCACCCTGTCGGCGCTGATGGCCGCCTCGCAGGGCGGCGACGCGCGCGCCTACCAGGCGCTGCTGCGCGCCGTCGTGCCGTTCGCCACCGCCACCATTCGCCGCCAGGGCGTGCCGCCGGACCGCGTCGACGACGTCGTGCAGGACGTGTTGCTCACCATCCACCGCGCTCGCGCAACCTACGATCCCATGCGGCCGTTCCTGCCGTGGCTGCGCGCCATTG
>DATJOH010000449.1:0-3730 GCA_035507235.1 Acetobacteraceae bacterium | reverse complement strand
TGCTCCTGCGGGCGTTGCCGTGCCGCACGCAACGACCCGCAATAGCCCGTCCGGCTCCCCGCCGCGGTGCTGTTTAACCCGCACCGGAACCGCCGGTGGCGACATTGAGCAGTGAAGTTCATGATGGTAGCGGCTCGAATTTTAGTTGTCGAAGATGAGGCTTTCACACGGGGGACCATGGTGGAGGCGCTGACCGAAGCGGGCTTTCACGTTGAAGCCGCGGGAACAGGTCAACAGGCGCTGCATCTGATGGAACGCGATGGCTACCAGGTGCTGGTGGCTGACCTCCACATGCCGGGAACACCCATTGGGACGGCGCTCGCAAAGCGTCTGCATGATGCGGATCCCTCGACCCAGGTGCTGGCGGTGACAACGCGTTCCGATGCTGTTGCCAAGCTGCGCTCCGAGGGAATTGAGGCGGCTACGCTCGCGGTGCCGGGCGATACGGACCGGCTTGTTGCCGCGGTGCGGGGTCTCCTCAAAAAGTAACGACGCGGCGTCGGCAGTCTCTTGAAAACGCGACCTTGTGCCGAATCTCTTGCGGCGTCGGCCGAGGGAAAGGGAGATAGCGTGCCGACCTCGGGCGTGGAGGGGTTGATGCCGCACTACAGCATCTATTTTCTGAGCGAACAGGACGCGGTAAAAGGCGGTGTATCAGGCGAATATCCGAGCGACGAGGCCGCGATGGAGGCTGCCCGCGAACATTTGCCGTCAGGACTTGTCGCCGAAATCACAACGCCCGCCGGCAAGCAGCTTATTGTCGGCGCCGACGAACCGGGCGAGGTGATCGCCCCCGAGGCTTGCGCGCGCCCGGACGCGGTTGCTGAAAACCCGCACCACGGACCGCTCGGCTTATCGGAGGAGCCGGCGTAGTTTGTTTCTGCCGGGATCGCCGGTCGGAGCGCCCGGCAGGAAGGGAGCAGGTGTGAGTGAACCGCGTGTGAGATACGATGGGCCTGCGCCCCCAAGCGCAGTGTCAGTCACTTATGTTCGTATCCACCGGCCCATATTTCTGGGCTTCAAGATCGCCTTCGGCATGTTTCTGTTCGGCTTGCTGATGTTCGCCGTTTTATTGGCGTTGCCGATCGGGGCGCTTGGCTTGCTCGGCATGGCGTTGAAGGCGTTGATGTTCTCATCGAAATGGTAAACAAAGGAAGTATCTCTTTTTTGAAAAAAACTTTCGAATTCGGCTTGCGGCAGTGGGCAAAATGGGCAGCCTCGTTTCCGCCCATAACAGATAAAAGTTTTTTGGTTCTTTTTTTCAAAAAAGAACTCTTTCTTATGTCAACCCTCAGAACTGGACATTGGCCCGAAAGCCGAAAACTGCAGCGTCCTTGATATTCGCCTGGGCGTTTGGCTGGATAATGTACTGAAAATCCGGCTGGAAATCAACGCCGCGGAATACGTGCAGATTGTAGTTTGCCTCCAGCGCGATTTCGTGGTTCTGGATGCCCGTTGCGCTACCCGAGAACGGCAGACCGAGCGATTGTTCGATCGCCTGCACCTTGCCGAGCGGACCGCTGGCGGTGACGTAGGTGAACAGCAGGTTGATCGAATCTTCCGGCCGCGCCTGCCAGAAACCACCATCGATCACGCCCAGGAAGTATTGTTGTGCATATGAGGTGTGATTCGGATCGTTGTCGATGAAGCCGGCGAGCGCGATGATGCCTTGCTTGTCACTGGAACCTTGGCGGACCAGCATCTGGTCGAACAGCGCCCAGACCTGGGTGTTGCCGGTGCGGGTATGCTGCCGGTAGCCTGGCACGCCGTCGGTGGCGAGCACATTGGCGAAATCCTGGTAGCCGGATGATGTATCGTAGCCGAAACCGAGTTTATAATGGCCGGGCATCTGGTCCGCGCCGAGCTTCGGTTCCCAGGCGATTTCGACCGGGAGATAGACGCCGCTGGTTTGCGAATCATCGAACTTGAAGCCGGTGCGGAAATTCGCATCGCTGTACATGCCTTGATTGACCTGATACACGCCGGACTCGATATAGGTATCCGGTGTGGGGCGCACACGCACGCGCAGCGCCCAGGCGGCATCGGGGTAGGCGCTGTGGCCGATATCGCCGCCCGGCAGGGCTTTCGGGTCGCCGCACAGATCGTTGTTCATGTAGTTGCAATAGAGCGGCGAACTGGCGAAGTCGTTCTCCACGTTCATGCGACCGGCGGCGATGTCGAGCGCCTTGTCGAATAGCGTTTCCTGCGCGAAGGCCGATACCAGGTGCAGCACGACGTTGCCGCCGGAGCCGTAGATTTCCTGCACGGGCAGAAGATTATCGCCGAACAGGGCGCTGTCGTTGGCGCCTGACCGGCTGACGATGATGACGTGGGTGGAAAGGCCGGTGAGCCCCGCCAGGCGCTCCCAGTTGATGTCGTTATTGAGGCCGACCTGGTTGGCGAAGGTGGCCCCCTGGTTGGTGCCGCCGCTGACATTGCCGGCAAATTCGGTAATGGCATCCAACTGCACGTTCACGCCCTGGGATTGCAGGTAGGGTTGCAGGCCGCCCCAGTCACCGAACAGGTGCTCCACCGGCGGCGCGTCCACCGCTTGTGTCGGCGCGAGATTAACGGGGGTGCCGCTTGTTTGTGCCCGCGCCGCGGATGTCGCGCCGAACAAGGCTGTCGCGCAGATAACGAGCGGCGCGAGACGGCGTGTGATCAATGTTTGCGGCATGGCCATCGGTGATACTCCGCGTTGGCGGGTAGGCTCGATAATCAGGCTTATTCCTTGATCCGCGCAAAAATCCTTGGCTCATGGCTGAGCTTTTCTGAGGTGATGTAATGCCGCCGGTGCCGTGGGGGGTCGTGATCGCGAAATGACAAGTTGCTTGCGCGATCGCTACGGACTGACGGCTGGCACTTGTTGCAATGCGTCAACGCCGACCAGAGCCGCTTCGATCTCCTCCAGGGACCGGCCGCTGGTTTCGGGTACGACGCGGAGCGTAAAGACGAAGGCGCCCACGCTCAGCACGGCGAACACCAGGAAGGCGGTGGAGCTGCCCAGTGCCGCCACCAGCGGCGGGAAAACCAGTGTTACCGCGAAATTGCTGCCCCAGTTTGCCACGGTGGCGACGCTCATGCAGCGGCCGCGCACCGCCAACGGAAATATTTCCGATATCAGCAGCCAGAACACCGGCCCGAGGCCGATGGCGAAGAAGCCGACATAGGCGGCCACACTTGGTACCGTTACAACTGCCACCCAGCCGCCGACGCCAAGGGCGAATCCCGCGGACAGCACCAGCAACATGCCGATCATGCCGGCCAGGCCCCAGAGCAGCAGCGCACGGCGCCCGACCACATCGAGCAGGCGCATGGCCACCATCGTCATGATGACGTTGACAAGCCCGACGCCCGCGGTGGCCAAAATGGCGACGCTGGCCGAGGAAAGCCCGGCACTCTGGAAAATCGTAGGTGCGTAATAGATGACCGTATTGATGCCGGTGATTTGCTGAAACACCGCCAAGGCAACGCCGACTACGAGCGGTTTGCGCACCCGGGGTGACAGTAGCGCCGACCATGGAACGAGCCGCCCGTCGCGTTTCACGTCCGTGCGGAGTTCGGCCAATTCGGTCTCGACCTCTTCCGGTTTGCGCACGCGCTTCAGCGCGGCACGGGCAAGTTCAATGCGCCCCTGGCCGGCGAGCCAGCGCGGACTTTCCGGCAACGTCAGCATGCCGAGGAAAAGGATCAGGCCCGGCACGGCGCCGAGGCCGAGCATCCAGCGCCA
>DATJOH010000448.1:0-4120 GCA_035507235.1 Acetobacteraceae bacterium | reverse complement strand
GACAATTCGGCCGGAACAAACGCTTGCCGACGCGCGCACCCTGATGGCGCTTCACCGCATAAGCGGCATTCCCGTAGTGGAACGTGACGGACGCCTCGTCGGCATATTGACCAACCGCGATGTCCGGTTTGCAACCGACCCAAACGTGCCAGTCAGAGACCTGATGACGAAGGAAAGCCTCGTCACCGTCACCGGCAATCCGGGGTTCGATCGAGCACGGCACTTGCTGCATCGCCACCGCATAGAAAAACTCCTCGTGGTGGACGAACAATATCGCTGCGTCGGCCTCATCACCGTGAAGGACATGGACAAGGCGGAAGCACATCCGCTGGCCAACAAGGACGAACTTGGCCGCCTGCGTGTCGCCGCGGCGACCGGTGTCGGCGAGGACGGCCATGCGCGAGCCGCTGCGCTTATCGAGGCCGGCGTGGATGTGCTGGTGATTGATACGGCGCATGGCCATTCCGCTGGCGTTCTGGACCAGGTCGAGCGGGTGAAACGGCTTTCGAACGCGGTGCAGGTCGTGGCCGGCAATGTCGCGACCCCCGAAGGCGCGCTCGCGCTTATCGATGCGGGGGCGGACGCGGTGAAAGTTGGCATCGGCCCCGGCAGCATTTGCACCACACGTGTGGTTGCCGGTGTTGGCGTGCCACAATTCTCCGCTGTCATGGAAACCGCCGCCGCGTGCCACACGCGCGACGTGCCGGCGATCGCCGACGGCGGCGTGCGCACCAGCGGTGATATTGTGAAAGCAATTGGCGCCGGCGCCGACGCGGTCATGGTGGGATCGTTGCTTGCAGGCACCGACGAGGCGCCCGGCGAGGTGTTTCTTTATCAGGGCCGCAGCTACAAATCCTATCGCGGCATGGGCAGCATCGGGGCCATGAGCCGCGGCAGCGCCGACCGTTATTTCCAGCAGGATATTAAGGACAGCCTGAAACTGGTGCCGGAAGGGATTGAAGGCCGAGTTGGTTACAAGGGGCCCATGAGCGGTGTGGTGCATCAACTGGTCGGCGGCCTGCGCGCCGGCATGGGTTATACCGGCAGCGCCACAATTCCCGAGTTGCAGCAGCGCGCGACCTTTCGCCGTATTACCGGCGCCGGGCTACGCGAAAGCCACGTGCATGACGTGGCGATTACGCGCGAAGCGCCGAATTACCGGCAGGAATGAGGACGCCCCGGGGCAGCAAGCTAGTCCCCGCCCCCTGGTCCGAGCCTATGATCTCTTATGCCCACGCGTGAATGTCAGATCTGAACGATGTCACCCAGGTCGAAATCACTGCCTGGGGGGTTCTCGCCCACGCGCACCGTCTTTTCATTGACGAATTTGTACGGTGGCACCGGCAGATTATAGGGCGCCGGGACGCCGGAATAGACGCGGCCGGCCAAGTCGTATTTGGACCCGTGGCAAGGGCACAGATATCCGCCGGGCCAGTTGGGCTGCGGGTCGGTCGCACTCGGATTTGGATAGAAAACCGGCACGCACCCAAGGTGGGTACAAATTCCCACCAGCACCGCGATTTCTGGCTTCACGCTGCGATGCCAATTGTCCGCATAGGCGGGCTGCTGGTCTACCTTCGAGTCGGGATCGGAGAGCAGCCGGATCAGACTCGGTGCCTGCAGGGTTTTGAGCGCGTCGGGCGTGCGCCGCACCAGCAGGATCGGTTTGCCGCGCCACACCACCACAATTTGCTGACCTGGTGCGATCTTGCTGACGTCCACTTCGATCGGCTCGCCGGCAGCCAGGGTGTCGGCCGCCGGCTCCATGCTGTCGATGAATGGCCAGACGATGGCACCGGTCCCGACCGCTGCGCCGGCGACCGCCAGCAGCGTCAGGAAGTCGCGCCGTGTGGCGCCATCGGCGTGGAGGTCGGCATGGGCGGCGGTGGACATGGCAGGCCTTTCGCAATGCGGCACGTACTGCGCCCGCTGCATGCCGCGAACCACTGCGGTTGAAAAGCCCGCGGATGCAATTTAGGTCCGCGTCAGCCACGAGGTTGCCCCGGTAGCGAGCTAGGCTATTGTATTTGAAGCAATTTGCTCGCGCGACCCGGCGATGATCTTTGGTAGGATTGCCGCGCTCGATGAGCCGACGGGCACTACCTCGCAAATTGCGCCACCAGATGGTCCGCCAGTCGCAATGCGAGCGCCAGGATGGTAAGCGTTGGGTTCGCCTGACCTGAGGTCGGAAACACCGCCCCACTCGCCACGTACAAATTTCCGACTCCGTGCACCCGGCAGTCGGCATCTACGACACCAGTTTGCGCTGACTGGGACATGCGGGCAGCGCCGAGATGATGGCCGCCATACGCGCCCGCATCCGCGATCCGCGCCTCCGCTGCATCAGGATCGAACAGCATTCTCCCACGCCCAGCCTTCGCCAAGGCAGCGGCGATCAGCCCAGTTCCAACGCGCACGGTACGAAAGTCCGCCGCCTGAGCGCGCCAGCCAATCCGCAACTTCGGTACGCCGAGTGGGTCGGCCTCTGCGGCAAGGGTGATGCGGCTTTCCCGGCAGGGTAACTGTTCCGCATGGACTTCCAGCGTGTACATGTTTCGCGGCGGAGCGATAACCACCGACGGTAGTTTTCGTCGAGCAAGCCATCGGCGTCGCGCACAGTGCGCCGCGAAGCGCGCCGCGCCGCTTGCGTCCACTGCGACATTATAAACGTGTTGCAAGGCCGCGTAGGAATTATTTTCGGCATTACGCTGCGCATATTCTGCAGGCAGTAGGCGGCTTCCGAAATATAGCAATGAAAGCGCGCCACTGCCATGCGCGGGGTTGGCAACGAGCGGGTGATGGAAACGGGCAACAATATTGCCTATTTGGTGCGTTCGCTGTGCCGACGCTTTAATACTGAATCGACGGCGGCAATAAACGCCATCTGGGTCGCGCTGGTAGAAATGCCACGGCGCGTGGCCGTCCGTGGGAAGGAAATCACCGAGGGTTGCGGCCAAATGGCACATGTAGAAGCGCCCTAAAGCACCGTCCTCATTGGCAAGATGTTGGGCGACTCGCGCCCGACTTGCCAGCAGCAGCCTTGGTACTTCCAGCCCACCCATGGCCAGGACGTAGGCGCCTGCCCTCACCTGTATACGTGACCCCGCTTGCGTTACGGACTCCAGCTGGCGCACCGCACCCCCACCCTGCGTGAGCGCAATGTTAATGCAGGTTGCGTTGAGCAGTACGCGTACATTGGCGGCACATTCAAGACGCTTTCGGTAGCGCCGCCCGAAATCAGTCGGGGGGCTGAAACGCTCGATTTGCTCTGTAGAAATCGTGTCATCATCAATCGTTGTAACCATCGGCCGCATGCCACAGGGCAACGCGGCGGCCGCAGCATACTCGAACCGGCCCAACTCGGCCCAGCCATGCGCGCGCACCCAATAGGGAAGCAGCGTCTCGTAACGAATTGGCCACGTCGAAGGCAAATCGAGCCAATCCCGCTCTTCAAAGTCGATCGGATCGAGCGGCACACATCGTCCGCCCCACAGTGTGCTGCTACCGCCGAGGCCGCGGCGACGATATGTCATCGCCGGCGGGTGCCTCACCCCCTGCTCTACCTGGCCCGCGCATAGCGCTTGGCTTGCATCGTCGGGCCGCAGACCTCCCGATTCCAGAATGAGCACCGGCAGACCGGCCTCGGCTGCGGTGATACCAAGCACTATGCCGGCAGGCCCCGCCCCAACGACGCAAAGGGCCGTTTCGAGAATTGTGCCGTCCGCAATCCCCGCTGAACTGAGGATCATGGCGATGATCGACAAAGTCGCGCGTACACGGCGCCAAGTCGCTCGGCGAACATTTTGATAGTAAATTGTTTGTCATAGAGCTGTCTCGCATTCCAACTGAGTCGATTTCGTAATGCGCCATCCGCCAGTAGACACTCGATTGCCTTGCGCAATGCCAGGATGTCTCCCGCCGATACCAGTAACGCGTCCTGTCCCGAGATAAAATATTCCGCTATTGCTCCAACGTTGGTTGCCACGATCGGCACGCCCTGGCTTGCCGCCTCCAGCAATACTAGTGGCAAGGCTTCGTGATAGGATGGCAGCACCAACGCGTCCGCCGCCCGCAACAAATCATATGTACCACCCCTATCCACCCAACCGAGAAAGGCGAC
>DATJOH010000447.1:0-4649 GCA_035507235.1 Acetobacteraceae bacterium | reverse complement strand
GTTTGCGCACGGCGTCCAGGCCGCGCAGGACCGAAATGGAAGCCGCATCATAATCCTGCGCCGCGGGGTCGGAATCGGGCGCAGGCGCGGCGTTGTCGGACATGCCGTTCATTCACTCCAGGAGCTGGTTGGGAATTGGCCTCAGTATAGAAGCAGGTGGGGCGGAAAGGCCAGGGGGCGGGAGCGGTTAGAGTGGCTTGTCAGCGGAGCCGCATACCTCCGCCAGGGCATGTCCGAGCGCCCGGTAATCCTGTTCACGCGGACTGTCCGGCCGCCAGGCGAGGCCGAGCGTGCGCCAGGCGCCGCGCCCAGCGAGCGGGCGTAGCGTTATCTCCGCGCCAGTGGTGACGCCAGCTTCCACCGCGATCCGCGGCAGGAGCGTGGTACCGAGGCCATTGGCCACCATCTGCACCAACGTGTGCAGGCTGGTGGCGGCGTAGCCATCGGGCGATTCGGCGCGCGCCGGCGGGCAGACGGCCAATGCCTGGTCCCGCAGACAATGGCCTTCCTCCAGCAGCAGCATGCGCTCCTGCGCGAGCTGGCGCGGGTTGATACGGTCGAACGCGGCGAGCGGGGAGCCTGGCGGCAGGGCGGCCACGAATTCGTCGCGGGCGATCTTGAGCGTGGCGGCGGCGCCGCAATCGCAGGGGAGGGCCAGCAGCACCAGGTCCAGCCGGTTGGCGGTGAGGCGCTCGAGACAGCGGGCGGTGGTGTCCTCATGCAGATAGAGGCGGAGGTTGGGAAAGGATTGGCGCAGGGCCGGCATCAAGCGGGGCAGCAGGAAGGCGCCGATGGTTGGAATGACGCCAAGGCGGAGCGGGCCGCTCATCGGCGACCGCGCGACGAGGGCGGCTTCGCTCAGCGCCTCGAGGGCCGCGAGCGCTGTGCGCGCGCGACCGACAATTTCGAGGCCGAGCGGCGTGAAGGCGACGCGCTTGCCCAGCGATCGATCCAGGATCGGGGCGTCGAGCTGGCGCTCGAGGGCGATGAGGCCGGCCGAGAGGGTGCTTTGCGTCACCGCGCATGCGCTTGCGGCGCGGCCGAAATGCTGGGTTTCGGCGAGCGTGACGAGGTAGCGGAGCTGTTGTGGGGCGGCCAGATAGTTCATCGGTTCCGTCGATCGTTCACGGCAGAATTATTCATTGGACCGTCCGGGTGCAATGGCCCAGGCTCAGGTGCGTCATGACGTTGGATCGTCACGCAGCGGGATATATCGACGGTATCGATGCGGCGGCGCCGGACGCAGCCGATGTCCCGTATTGCTGATCCCGCTTATGGCGTGGGCGCACGTTACGCCCCTGACCACAAGCGGATGAAGATGGCGGCGAAATAAGCCGCCTTTGCCCGGCCGCCTGCCCTTTCCCCCATTCGGGCGGGCGGCCGGGCACTCTTTTCGCGGCGCCTTAATCTCGAATATGGCCCCGAGGGCGGCACGCCATGAGAACGTCGACACGGTCTTCGGCTTAGGTCCCCGTTTTTGACTTAAGTCATCGACTACCTCGATCATTCCAATAGAAACAATTCAGCGACCCGGGTCTTGCTGCACCGCAGCAAGGACCCTAGGTTGAGCCCACCCGCAACGCGGGACTGCAGACCCCATCGACTTGGAGAACCCATCCGTGCTGACGATCGGCGACAAATTCCCCGCATTCGACCTGGCCGCTGTGAAAGCGGGCCCCGCTGGTCTCAACCTCAAGGACGCCTTCGCCCGCGTCACCGAGAAAAGCGACGCCGGCAAATGGAAGCTGGTTTTTTTCTGGCCGAAGGATTTCACGTTCATCTGCCCGACCGAAATCGTTGCATTCTCGAAGCTCGCAGGTGATTTCGCCGATCGTGATACGGTGATCTATGGCGCCTCCACCGACAGCGAGTTCGTTCATCTGAACTGGCGCCTGCATCACGACGAACTGCGTGGCCTGCAGATACCGATGCTGGCCGACGTGAAGCGCGAACTGTCCGCCGCGCTTGGCATTCTGGACAAGGACGAAGGCGTGGCCTTGCGTGCCACTTTCCTGGTGGATCCGCAGGGGATTATTCAATTCGCCAGCGTGAATGGGTTGAACGTCGGGCGTAATCCGGCCGAGGTGCTGCGGGTGCTGGACGCGTTGCAGAGCGACGAACTCTGCCCGTGCAACTGGAACAAGGGCGACGAATTCCTTCGCCCGGCTGCCTAGCTGGAATTTTGCGGGTCCAGGAGCTGTGGCCTGGGCCCGACCCTGACGGATTCAGGAGATATATATGTCGATCGAAGCGCTGAAGGCGCGATTGCCCGAGTACGCCAAGGACATAAAGCTCAATCTTGGCTCCCTGGCGCTGGATCAAACGCTGACCCAGCAGCAAGTGGCCGGCACGTTCATTGCCTCCGCGCTGGCCGCCCGGAACGCTGAAGTGACCCGCGCGATCGTCGCGGAATTCGGCGCGAAATTGTCGCCCGAGGCGCTCGCTGCCGCAAAATCCGCGGCCGCCGTCATGGCGATGAACAATATCTATTACCGCTTCACACACCTTGTGGGTGGTGAGTATCCCTCCATGCCCGCAAAGCTGCGGATGAACGTCATCGGCCGGCCCGGCGTGGAGAAAGCCGATTTCGAGCTGTGGTCACTTGCAGTTTCGGCGGTCAACGGCTGCGGCATGTGCATGGAAGCGCATGAAAAGGTGGTGCGCCATGGCGGTCTCGGCCAGGAGCAGGTGCAGACCGCGGTCCGTATAGCGTCTGTCGTTCATGCGGCCGCCGCCATCCTTGACGGCGAGGATGCCCTGTCCCGATCGGCGGAAGAAAAGGCGGCCTGAACGCGGTTCGACCTGTTGAGGCGGCGGTAACCCGCCAGCCTCAAATTGGCGGTCAAGCAACCTTGGCCGCCACATGTCCGCAGGCTCACCCGCCACCTCCGCCGCCTCGGCGCGATTAGAGACACACGACCGTTTTGTAGGCTTCGCTTTTGCCGCCGCAGACCTGCTGCTGGAGGTCGGGGCGGAGCATCGCATTACGTTTGCCGCCGGCGCGTTTCGTGAGCGTTTTGGCTGCGAGGCAGGCGCCTTCGAAGGCAAGAAATTTTCCGCCCTGATCGCAGCGGAGGACCAGGCGGGCCTGGAGATTGCGTTATCGCTATTGGCAACACGCGGTCGCTTGACACCGGTGACGCTGCGGCTGGCGAATGCCGAGCGCAGCCCCGTGGCTCTATCGGGCTTGCGCTTGCCACATCGGCACGGCGTGACCTGGTTAACCCTGGCACGCATGCCGGCGGCGCCGACGGAGATGCATGCACTGGCGGCGGCACCGCTGCTGCGTGACGCCATGGAGGCGAAATTGTTGGCGGGCGCGCCCTGTGGCGTCGGGCTTGTCGAGGTTGAAGGCTGGATGGGGCTCCCCAGCGCGGCACGGCGTGGCCTGGAAGCCGATATCGCGGTTGCCCTGCGCGACGCCGGCGGCGAGGGCGCCCTCGCCGCCGAAGTGGCCGATGGGCGATTCGGCGTAATTGGCGAGCGCAGCATCGATATGGTGGAATTGCAGGCGCGCATTAGGCGAGTCCTCTGCGCCGCGGGCGCCGCGAGGCCCGTGTCAGGTACCAGCGTCCCGCTGACACCGTTGCGCGTCGGTGCAGCCCAGGCGATGCGCGCCATGCGATTCGCCCTGGCATGTTTCGCGAGCGGCGGCACCGTGTCGGTGCGGGCCGCCGGCTTCGATGAAGGTTTGCGGCAGTTTCTCGACCGCGCCGAAACGCGCGCGAGCGGCGTGCGCGCCGCCCTCCAGCAAGGCCGGTTTCGACTTGTGTTTCAGCCGGTTATGCGCTTAGCCGACCGGGCTGTACATCATTTTGAAGCGCTCCTGCGGCCGTTCCCAATCGCCGGCCATGGCAGCGCAACGACGCAGGAATTTGTGAGTTTCGCCGAAGCGATCGGTCTGGCTGAAACGCTCGATGAGGCGGTGCTCGAGCGCGCGCTGCAGGCGCTGGCTGGGGCGAAGGTGCGCGTCGCCATCAATATCAGCGGCCTTTCCATGCAGAGCGCGCGATTCCGCGAAACCCTGGTGGCGCGCGTCGTGCGCAATCCGGAACTTTGCGCGCGCTTGATGATCGAACTGACGGAGACCGCCGATATCGATGACGTGGCGGCGGCGGCGGCTACGGTGAACCGGCTGGCGGATGCGGGCATTCCTGTTTGCCTCGACGATTTCGGCGCCGGATTCGCTGCCTTTCGCTATTTGAGGGAATTCAGGGTGCAGTTCATTAAGATCGACGGATCTTACGTGCGGGGCGCGCATTGCGGCGCGCGGGAATCGGGTTTTGTGAGCGCAATGGTGGAGTTGGCGCGCTGCGTCGGAGCGCGCGCCATTGCCGAAATGGTGGAGACCGAGGAACAGGCGGAGGCGATGCAGGCGCTAGGCGTGGAGTTTGGCCAAGGCTGGCTGTTTGGCCGGCCAGGCGCGCTACCCGGCAGCCTGTAGCAAAGCTGTAATCCGGGAGGCGAACGCCTCCCGGATCACGCTCAGGCCCGGTGACGAAAGCGGCTTAGCAGTTGCCGGTCGCTTCGCTACAGGCGGTGTTCCACAGATCGCCGAATCCGTTGCCGCTATAGCCGGCGTTTTCAAAGATCGAGGCGCCTTGCACCATCTGGGTAAGATCGGTGAAGCCCCAGGAGGTGACACCAAG
>DATJOH010000446.1:0-2485 GCA_035507235.1 Acetobacteraceae bacterium | reverse complement strand
GCCTCGATCCCCTCAGGATTTTCGCCGACCCGTATCGGCGCGGAGGGGGCATAAGTTTCTAAACCGAACGATGTCACCGTGCCGGCCAACTCGTTGGTGACGAAGCCGGTATTGCCATGCAGCGCCACGACATAGGGCCGTCGCCCGACCTTGATGCGCGTCATGAGCCGCTGCGCCGGCAGATCCACCACGGCGACGTCGTCGGATTCCACGTCCGCCACGAAGGCGCGTTTGCCGGCCGCGTCCAGCGTCACGCCGAACGGGTGCGCGCCGACCGCAACGGTCGCGACTCGACGAAACAATTTCGTATCGATGAGCGCCAGCGCGTTATCGAGCCGTGCTGCCACCACGAGGGTTTTGCCGTCCGGCGTTACCGCGAGGCCCGAGGGCGATTGGCCGGCTTCGGTGCGGCCGCGCACCGCGCCGGTGGCGGCGTCCACGGCAATGACGTCCTTGCTGTACCAGTCGGCGACATAGACGGTGGCGCCGTCCGGCGTCACGGCAACGCCCAGCGGGCCGCCTTGCACCGGAACGCGCCAGAGCACGCGCCGCGCCGCGGTGTTGATGGCGGTAAGCGCGGGGCCGTCCGGGCTGGTGACATAGGCCCGCGTTTTGTCGGCCGACATGGCAATGCCGGCGGGGTGGCCGGGCACCGAAATGGCGGCCAGGCGCTTGCCGGTGTCCGTGTCGATGACCGCCACCTGGTCCGCCTGCTGCAGCGTCACGAAGGCCTCCGCCGCGCTGGCCGGCAGCGCGGCGAGGAGGGCCATAATGGCGAGCGGTGCGGCGGCCTGTTTCAACTCCCGGGGAATTTGGCCGTGAGGCCGGCAAGCCCGCCTTTCATGAAGGCGTGCATGGCGGCTTTGGCCGCGTCGTCATTCAGGTCCGGCGGCGGGTTGCCATTGGGGTCGCCGCGGTAGAAGGCGGCGCGCCAGGTGACGAGCGATTTCCCGCCGGGCGCGGGCTCCACGGTCAGGTGGGTGGAGAGGTTGGTGACCGGCAGGATTTTCGGGTCGTTGTGCGGCAGGAAGGTGGCGTAGGTCATGCCCTTGGGGTCGTATTCCTCCAGGTCGTCGCTGAGTTCGCCGCCGGATTTCAGCTTCAGCGTGCGGAAGGATTGCAGCGTGTTGTCGCCGCTGCCGGTGGTGCTGGCCACCAGCGGGTCCCAGGACATGTCGTGGAAATTGGCGATGACGGCCCACACCTTGTCGGGCGGCGCGTTCACGGTGACGGATTCCTCGGCCTTCTGGCGGGTGGGGCCGTGGGCGAGGGCAGGGGTGGCGAACAGCAGCGTTGCCAGGGCGGCGGCGCGAATGGGCTTCATGGGCGGCTCCCGATTTGCCCGCGAGTCTGCCGTGGCTGCCCGCGGGGCGGCAACTACGACCAAGGTGGACGCCGCCCGTGGCAAACGCGCCACGTCCGCCGCGTCCCCTCTTGTTCTGTATTTGTTCTTTCGCTAACCTGGGCACATCAACAGGCGATAGGGCGGCGCGATGATGTATGGCCAGCTTGTGGCGGCAGGGCAGGGTTGGCCCGCTCGGGACAGCCGCCCGGTGATCCGGCTGCGCGTTCACACTTGGTGCGGCGGTCGGCCGATGCTGGAAGCGGCGTCTCGGGCCGTCGTCGGCGCGGCGCTCGGCGGCGCCATCGGCGCGTTAACCGGTGGGCCGCTGTTTTGGCTGGGGCTGGGCGTGGCGCTGGCGGTGGCACTCGGCGCGGTGCGCGATGGGGCGCGGGGGCGGTTGCGAGAGTGAGAGAAGAAGTGTTCTTTTTTGAAAAAAAGAACCAAAAAACTTTTTTCTGTTCGATCTCGTGACAGTGAGTCACACCAGGAAGCGCTTAAAGAGCAAAAGTTTTTTGCTTCTTTTTTTCAAAAAAGAAGTCTTCCTTTTGCTGCCGCGTTAACTCGCTTCGAGGCCCATAAGCTGCCCTTCGCTCGCGCGATCGGTGCGAAGTTCACGAGTTAGGATCGGATTCGTTTTGTTCCGTGGTTGTCGTCCGTTCATCGCGGCACGCAAGTTCAAGCTGCGGCAGGTCCTCGCGCACGAGCTTCCAAAGGATACTGGCCTCAACATCTTCGTAACCGTGGCGCAGCACGCTGCCGATGCCAGCGACCTTGGACCATGGGATGTCCGGGTGACGGGCTTTCATATCCGGCGGGAGATGTCGGCTGGCCTCGGAGATAATCTCAACGCCCCGTTGCACGAGTCAGTGCCGCTGCCAATCCGCCTCGAAGGCGTCGAGGGTCAGATCGCCCATCACCGCGCGGACTCGTTCGGCCGCTTCGATCATATCGCCGAGGCGCAGAACAACCGAGCGCTTCGCCACTAAAAGACCGGCACAGCGTCGGCTATGACCCTCGCCCTTATCGCCTTATGGATACTGCCGCGTGTCATGATATCGGTCTTGCAGCCGAGAATTTCGGCGGCGCGTGCCTTCACGTCCATCAGCTCGTAAAGGCCCAGCTTCCCGCGCTCGTGATCGA
>DATJOH010000445.1:0-10062 GCA_035507235.1 Acetobacteraceae bacterium | reverse complement strand
ACGACGCGGCCGTCCTTCACGTCGAGACAGGGGATGATGCGAAGCTTCAGCAAGGCCTACCCTCAGGGGGGCGGTTCTTACACCCTGGGCCGGCGCCGGTTACAAGGCGAAATTGCCTGAGGGTGTCGCGCGCTTGGCGCGGCTCTCAATCACCAGCGTCACGGCTGAGTGTCGGGTGATCTCGGGTGGTATGCCGGTATTCGACCGGCGCTGCCGCAGCCTGGGCCATGTAGTCGCGGGTGAGCGGCACGGCGTCCTGCTGACGCGCCAGTTGCAACTGCCACACCATCTGGCCGAGGTAGCGGAACGTCATTTCAGCACCGATCAGATAGAGTTCGAACATGCGGCAAAAGCGCGAATCATAGAGCGCCGCGATCGCGTCACGGTTGGCGGCGAAGCGGCGGCGCCAATGACGCAGCGTTTCCGCATAATGCAGGCGCAGGATTTCGCAGTCGGTCGCGACGAGGCCGGTCGGCTCGACGGCGGAGAAAACTTCGGAGAGCGCGGGCGTATAACCGCCCGGGAAAATGTAGCGGTCGATCCAGGCATTGGTGATGCCGGGCCCGTCGGAGCGGCCGATGGCGTGGATCAGCGCCACCCCGTCCTCGGCGAGGAGATCGCGGACGGTGATGAAGAACTCGGCGTAGTTGGCAAGGCCGACATGCTCGAACATGCCGACTGAAACGATGCGGTCGAAACGGCCGCGTACTGCGCGATAGTCGATCAATTCAAAGCGGACGCGGTCGGCGAGGCCGGCGGCAGCGGCGCGCGCGGTCGCTTCGGCGTGCTGCTCGACGGAAAGCGTGATGCCGGTGACCAGCGCGCCGTAATCCTGGGCGAGCGTCAGGGACAGGCCGCCCCAGCCGCAGCCGATGTCCAGGACCGAAAGATCCGGCCGGTCCAGCAGCAGCTTGGCGGCGATGTGCTGCTTCTTGGCCTTCTGTGCTTCCTCGAGGGTTTCATTGCCGGTCGGGAAATACGCGCAGGAATATTGCCGGTCGCGGTCGAGAAACAGGCTGTAGAGTCGCCCGTTCAAATCGTAATGGTGGGCGACGTTGCGGCGCGCGCGCGCCGGGGTCACCGCGCCGGTCGCGAACCGCGTCAGCCGGCGCAGGTTACGCTGCACCAGCAAACCTGGATGCTCGCCGCCTACGGCCTGGTTGCGGAACAGAACCTCGACGAGATCCGCAAGCGTGCAGTCCAGCGGCTCGATCGCGCCGTCAGTGTATTCCTCGCCGAACGCGAGCGCCGGATTGAACAGCATGCGCCGCACGGCGCGCCAATCGGCGAACGCCATGCCGGCCACGGGCCCGTTCGCCACGCCATGCACCGATATTCGACCATCCGGGTAGCGAATGCGAAGCGACCCAAACCGGACGAACTGGCCCATAACAACGTCAAAAAGCGCGCGCATCGTTCATCTCCGACCGCAGGCGTTAACGCTCGCGACCGAAAATAGCTGCATGCACGGAAGATTTGAATAAGCCGGGAAGCGGATGGTCCGCTTCCCGGATCGAAAATCAGGGAATGTCCGGTTGGGCGTCCGGCGCGAAGGGATCCGCAGGCGGTTCGGCCGCCGCTTCGGCGGCATTGCCCACTGCCTCGCCCCGCGACTGTTTTTCGGCCTCTTCCTGGCTGCGGGCCACATTTACGGTGACGTCGATCGAGACTTCAGGGTGCAGCACCACGCGCACGGTGGAGAGACCGAGCGTCTTGATCGGGTGTTCCAGCACCACCTGCTGCCGGCCGATCGAAAGGCCTCCGGCGGTCGCCGCCTCCGCGATGTCCCGGCCGGAAACCGATCCGTAGAGCCCGCCGGATTCGCCGGCCTGACGGATGATGATGACGGAAAGACCACCGACGCGCTCGGCGAGCCGTTCGGCTTCCTCGCGGCGCTTCAAATTCTGCGCCTCGAGCTGGACGCGCTGCTCTTCGAAGCGCTCCAGGTTCGCCTTGTTGGCGCGTATGGCGCGCTTTTCGGGGAGCAGGAAATTGCGGGCGTAGCCCGGTTTCACCTTCACCACGTCGCCCATCTGCCCGAGCTTCTCGACCCGCTGCAGCAGGATCAGTTCAACCTGTGCCATGATCCGCTCCCTCAGTTCACGACGTAGGGGAGCAGCGCCAGGAAGCGCGCGCGCTTGATGGCCTGGGCCAGTTCGCGCTGCTTCTTGGCGGAGACCGCGGTAATGCGGCTCGGCACGATCTTGCCGCGCTCGGAGAGGAAGCGGCTCAGCAGGCGCACATCCTTGTAGTCGATTTTCGGCGCGTTGGGACCGGAGAACGGACAGCTCTTGCGGCGGCGGAAGAACGGGCGGCGGGCACCGACTGCGGCGCGGCGGGCGGCCGGATTGACATCACTGGTGTCAGACATGGCGCTTATTCCTCGATCACTTCGTCACGGTCGCGGGCACGGAACTCCTCGCGATCGTCATAGGCGCGGCGGGTGCGGCCGGATTCGAAGCGGCCAGCCGGCTTCGGGCCACGGAAGGCACGCTCGCGATCGTCGCTCTTGCGGGCAAGGATGGCGGACGGCGCTTCCTCAAGTTTCTCCACGCGAATGGTGAGGAAGCGGAGGATGTCTTCGTTCAGGCCAAGCTGACGCTCGACCTCGTTGACCGCCGCCGGCTTCGCATCCAGCCCGAGCAACATATAGTGGCCCTTGCGGTTCTTCTTGATCCGGTAAGCCAGCGAACGGAGGCCCCAATATTCGCGCTTGGGGATGGAGCCGCCCTGCTGCTCGATTTCGGTGGCAACCTGGTCGGCAACCGCCTCGACCTGCTGTTGCGTGACATCATTGCGTGCGATCAGCACGCATTCATACAATGGCATGGTTACCCCTATGGCTGGAGGCCCGGAAATGGGCATAGCCGGGGCGAATGCCGCGCCCCGGCAGGGAGGCCGCGCATCAACCACGCGCGATGCGGGTTGGCAAGCGGATTCAGGTGTTCCGGAAAAGAGCAAAAAGTTTTTTGGTTCTTTTTTCCAAAAAAGAACCTCTTTCTTGAAGGAAAGAGGCAAGAAATTCTTGCCCTACAGGGTGCGGCTGGCAATCGCGAGGGTATCGGCAGCGGCGCGCCGGGCCGCGAAGCGATCGTAAAATTGGCGGTCTTCCGCAGTGCGCTCTTCTATGAGGGCGATTTCAGAGGGGCTCAGGTCGGCGTGGCGCAGGATGGTGGCGGAAGCGTTTACGCCCTCGGCAACACTTCCACCCAGCGGGCCCCGGCCCCAGGCCGGGTAATCCCGCAACGCGACAAGCTGCAGCGGCACAGTTCTGCAGAGGGCGAGCGTCCCCGCTGCGGTGCCGTCCGCAAGCGCGGTGGTGACCGGATTGCGTGACACAAACTGCGGCAGCAGCCGTTTGCCCAACGCGCGCCATGCCGGTAGGTCCGCGCTCGCCGGCGGCGTGCCGATATCCGCCGCCACAGCATCGGGCCCATCCTCGCGCGCCGCGGTCAGCGCGGCGTTGGCTTGGCTCAGGGCGCGTTCGAGCGGCGGCCGCATGATGGCGAAGAGCATGTCGTTTGGCCGACAAGGCGGTTCGGACGATTGCCAGCGAAGCGGATCATCAGCCGGGGAGGCCGCGCCGATGAACGGTGCCAAAGTTGGCAGAGCCATGGCGAGTGTTCGTGTCGTGGGCGCGGTCCAAAGCATTTCACCGACTGTCTTGATGAGCGTGTCGGCGTCCGCGAACGCCGATTGATCAAGTCCCCCCTCGATGAGCGGAAGGCGGCCCCGCAGCGTCTTGAGCACGCTTCCCGTCGCACTGCGCGGCAGGCCGACAAGCAGGAGCCGCTGCTTCTCCGGAAATGCCTCCATCAGACGGCGTGAAATTGCGGCGCGAAACTCCAAGGAAGTCAGCAGTTCACGGAGGTGGCGGGCAGGTCTGTACGGATCCGGAATACTCGATGCTTCGGCGGGTGTCGGCCAGCGTCCGAGCGTCGCAAATGTCAGCTTGTGGGGCTCGGCGTGCTTCAGCTCCAGGTTGCGAATGAACGCAACGATGCCCGCGTTGCGCCCCATCGAGGCGATTGTGTCGAAGTGGTCGCGTGCGCGGGTCGGCAATGCCTGCTTGGCGACCTTCAGGCGCGTTTCGTCTTCGCGCTGCACTGCGGAGCCGATGAGGGATTCAATGAAGCTGGGCATGCCCAGCTGATACCAGGAACCGGGCAAAATTTCCCCTGGGTGTCGGGGCGCGTGGGGACTGCGTATTTGACAGAGGTGGGGGCGGGGGCGATACCGCGCGGCCGAAATTGCGGGAACCTGTCGGATGCCTGTCCACGCCTTCATTTTTCCCGGCCAGGGGAGCCAGACGGTCGGCATGGGGCGTGACTTGGCCGCGTCCTTCGCGGCGGCCCGCGAGGTTTTTGACGAAGTCGACGAGACGCTCAAGCAGCGCCTCTCGAAGCTCATGTTCGAGGGGCCGGCCGATGAGCTTACCCTGACGGAAAATGCCCAGCCGGCGCTGATGGCGATGTCCATGGCGGTGGCGCGTGTGCTGGCGCGCGAGGGCGGTGTGGAGGTCGCGCAGCGAGCGGTGCTCGTCGCGGGTCACTCGCTTGGCGAA
Organism: Acetobacteraceae bacterium; assembly: GCA_035507235.1. GTDB lineage: Bacteria > Pseudomonadota > Alphaproteobacteria > Acetobacterales > Acetobacteraceae > CAJCIS01. The sequence continues at coordinate 5,498 of DATJOH010000445.1, read as the reverse complement.
TACAGTGCGCTCGCGGCGGCGGGAGCGATCAGTCTTGGTGAGGTCGCGCGCCTGCTTCGCCTGCGGGGCCGGGCGATGCAGGCGGCGGTGCCGCCTGGCGAAGGCGCGATGGCCGCGCTGCTCGGCGTCGAACTGGAGGTAGCCGCGGCGATCTGCGCCGACGCTGCGGTGAAACGCGCCGAGGGCGGGCCGGACGTGACACAAGTGGTGCAGCCCGCGAACGACAATGGCGGCGGCCAGGTGGTTATCAGCGGTCACAAGGAAGCCGTGGAGCGGGCGGTGGATCTCGCCAAGCAACGCGGCGTGAAGCGCGCCATGGTGTTGCCGGTGTCGGCGCCGTTCCATTGCGCCTTGATGCAGCCGGCGGCGGCGGCGATGGAAGCGGCGCTGCAGGCTGCCGCGATTGTGGCGCCGAGCGTGCCGCTGATCGCCAACGTAACGGCAGCCAAGGTGACTGCGCCGGATGACATCCGGCGTCTGCTGGTGGCGCAGGTGACCGGCACGGTGCGCTGGCGCGAAAGCGTCGCGGCCGCGGTTGCCATGGGCGTGGACAGTTTTGTGGAACTCGGCGCCGGCAAAGTGCTGACCGGCCTCGTGAAGCGGATTGCGCCGGACGCGGCCGCCATGAATGCGGGGACGCCGGGCGAAATCGAAACTCTGTTGAAGGCACTCTGATGTTCCGCCTGGATGGCAAGCGTGCCCTGATCACCGGTGCATCGGGGGGCATCGGCACGGCAATCGCGCGGGCGCTGCATGCGCAGGGCGCCACAATCGTGCTGAGCGGCACGCGGCATGACGTGCTGGATGCGCTGGCGGTGGCGCTGGTGGATCGGGCGCATGTCTGCCCGGCTGATTTGCGCGACCCGGCGGCCGCGGAGGCACTGATTTCCGCCGCGGAGCAGGCCGCCGGGCCGCTCGACATACTTGTCAATAATGCCGGCCTGACCCGCGACATGTTGGCGCTGCGCATGAAGGACGCGGATTGGCAGGCCGTGCTGGAGGTGGATCTCGCGGCGCCGTTCCGGCTTTCGCGCGCCGCGCTGCGCGGCATGTTGCGACGCCGCGCCGGACGCATCATTCAGATAGGCAGCCTGGTGGGCTCGGTCGGAAATCCGGGCCAGGCCAATTATGCGGCGGCGAAGGCCGGTTTGATCGGCATGACCAAGGCGCTGGCACAGGAGGTCGGCAGCCGGGGCGTGACCGTCAACGTCGTAGCGCCCGGGTTCATCGAGACAGCGATGACGGACGACCAGGGCGAGGCGCGGCGGGCAAAGCTGCTGGAGCAGATACCGCTCGGCCGGATGGGCCAGCCTTCCGACATTGCGGCGGCGGTGGCATATCTGGCCAGCGACGAGGCGGCGTGGGTAACGGGTGCCACGCTGCACGTGAACGGCGGCATGGCGATGCTGTGACGATCGCGCGGCTTGCTGGCGGCGTGGTTTTGCGTGCTTAAGTGATGTCATGCTTTCGCCACAGAAAGCGCGGGGAAAGGTCCGGAGCCGCTTTGCCGCAGTGAAAGAGACGTGCTAAGCGCCCGAGGAAACTCGTCCGGCGCGACGTGCTCGGCGCAGAAAGCGGCTGCCCGGTGAATGAGTTACCTCCAGCAAACGGCAGACAAGGGTCAAAGACCGATGAGCGACATCGCGGACAAGGTTAAGAAAATCGTGGTGGAACACCTGGGCGTAGAGGAAAGCAAGGTGACCCCCGAGGCGTCGTTCATTGATGACCTGGGCGCCGACAGTTTGGATACGGTCGAACTGGTCATGGCGTTCGAGGAAGCCTTCAGCGTCGAAATTCCCGAAGACGCCGCCGAAAAGATCAGCACCGTGAAGGATGCGATCGACTATATCGAAAAGCAGAAAGCGGGCTGAGCAAACAGCACGGCGCGGACAACAATGGATCGCGATAGACGCGTTGTCGTTACCGGCATGGGGATCGCGAGCCCGCTGGGGCTCGGCGTGCCGCATGTCTGGCAACAACTGATCGAGTCGAAATCCGGTATATCGGCGATCCAATCGTTTGATGTAACGGATTTGCCGGCGAAGATCGCCGGCCAGGTGCCGGCGGGCACCCGTGCCGACGGCGGCCTCTCCTTGAGCGAATGGATTCCGATCAAGGAACAGAAAAAGATGGATCGTTTCATCCATCTTGCCCTCGTCGCGGCCACCGAGGCGGTGGAGGATTCCGGCTGGATGCCGGAGGACGAACCGTCGCGGGAAGCGACCGGTGTCATGATCGGTTCCGGCATCGGCGGCTTGCAGACGATCTACGACGCGAGCGTGCAGGTGCACGAAGGCAAGGTGCGCCGGCTGTCGCCATTTTTCATTCCGTCGGCGCTGATCAACCTCGCTTCCGGCCATCTGTCCATAAAGTATGGCTTCAAGGGACCGAATCATTCCGCGGTGACCGCCTGCGCGACCGGCGTTCACGCGATCGGCGACGCGGCGCGGCTGATCATGTGGGGCGACGCCGATGTGATGGTCGCCGGCGGCGCGGAGGCCGCGGTTTGTCCGCTTGGCATTGGCGGTTTTGCCGCGTCACGCGCGTTGTCGACGGGCTTCAATGACACGCCGCCCAAGGCATCCCGGCCGTGGGACAAGGATCGTGACGGCTTCGTGATGGGCGAGGGCGCTGGCGTCGTGGTGCTCGAAGAATTGGAGCACGCACGCGCTAGGGGCGCGAAAATCTACGGCGAGGTTGTCGGCTATGGGCTTTCCGGCGACGCCTTTCACATTACCGCGCCGGCGGAAGGGCACGATGGCGCTTTCCGTGCCATGCGCGCGGCATTCCGCAACGGCGGGCTTGATCCCGCCGACGTGCAATATGTGAACGCCCACGGTACCTCCACGCCGCTGGGCGATGATCTGGAACTGGAAGCGGTCGAACGGTTTTTCGGCGACGCCGCGGACGGGCTGGCCATGTCGTCGACCAAATCCGCGACCGGACACCTGCTCGGCGCGGCCGGCGCGATCGAGGCGATTTTCTCGCTCATGGCGATCAAGGATAACGTTGCGCCACCGACTCTCAATCTCGATGAGCCGAGCCGGGAGAGTGTCATCGATCGCGTCGCGCACACCGCGCAGGAACGCCGCATCGACTGCGCGCTGTCGAATAGTTTCGGATTCGGCGGCACCAACGCCAGCGTGATTTTCCGCCGCGTTTAGAGTGCAAGGAAGTATGTTCTTTTTTGAAAAAAAGAACCAAAAAACTTTTGTCTGTTTGGGCACCACTGGTTCCGGGAATTTGGCCTCGTAGCCTGAAGCCAGGAGCAAAAGTTTTTTGTTTCTTTTTTTCAAAAAAGAAATACTTCCTTTTTGAGTCGAATGCTCAACGTCCGTGAGTCACGTGCGCTGGCTCGTCGCTACAACTGCTGGCCTTATTGGCGTTGCCGCCTTGGCGGGCTGGGGTGCGGTACGCGCCTACAGGGCACCGGGGCCGCTGGCGGTGCCGACGGTACTTGTCGTCTCTCGCGGAACGACGGATGAAGTCGCCGATGCACTCGCACGCGCCGGAATCATACGCCACCGGCTGGTGTTCAGGATCGCCACTTACGCAACGATCGCCGAAGGGCCGATCCATGCCGCGGAACTGAGCTTTCCGGCCCGTGCGAGCGTTGCGACCGTGCTCAACGTTCTGCGGTTCGGGCGTCCGGTGCAGCATCTGGTGACGTTTCCGGAAGGCGTCACCGCGGCTCAGATCAGCGATATTCTGGTGCGCGCCGAAGGTTTGACCGGGGATATCGCGGTGCCACCCGAGGGCGCTGTTCTACCCGATACATATGCTTACACACGCGGCACCGCACGCTCGGCGATCATTGCGCGTGGCGAGCAGGCGATGCGGCGGCTGCTTGCGACGAGTTGGCCAGATCGCGCCGCTGGCTTGCCGTTGCGCACGCCGCGGCAAGCGCTGATCCTGGCAAGCATTGTCGAGCGCGAAGCAAAACTTCCCGCGGAACGCGCCATGATTGCACGCGTGTTCCTCAATCGGCTCGGCATGCATATGAAACTGCAAGCGGATCCGACAGCGCTCTACGGCGCAAGCGGCGGCGCCGGAACATTGGATCGCGCTCTGGTGCGTGCGGATCTCGAGCGCGCGGACCCCTATAACACGTACACTACGGACGCTTTGCCCGAGGGACCCATCTGCAGCCCCGGCGCTGCCTCAATCGCGGCGGTTTTGCATCCCGCGGCGGGGGACGCGCTGTATTTTGTCGCCGACGGCACCGGCGGGCACGTGTTCACCGCCAGCTTAGCGGCACACAACCAGAACGTCGCGCGTTATCGGACGGAGCGACGCTAGAGCGGCACCATCCTGACTGGAAACTCCCCTGCACCCGTCTCGCCGCTCTAGCTCTTTGTTTCAGCGAGCATTTTTATCAGCCTTCGACAACCGCACCTGCTTTCAGCGATTCCAGCCAGGCTGATAATGCTCTAGAGCGCGATTGCTTGATGTTGCCATGACTATGCGGCGCAATCGCGCTCTAGCTCTTTGTTTTCCCGCATGATTCACGCTTCCGGCTGCGCCAACTTGAAGTGATCATGCTCTAAGTTCTCGCTGGCAGCGATGAAGGCGGCTCAAAAATGAAAAAGGCCAGCCCGCAGGCTGGCCTTTTCCATAGGAAGACAGGCTCCGATTATGAACCGAACGTGACGATGTGGCCAGTAAGCTGGCTCGCCGTGGTGTTGTCGAAGGTAACGGTCGTATTCGTGCTTCCGAAGGTGATGACGAAGTTGCCGTTGACCTCTTGTCCCGAAGCAATGGCATTCGCCACATCCGACGCGCTGAAGCCCGAAAACGCCGCCGTGTTATTGCTCGCGGTGAAGTCGGCAATGGTAATGTTACCGCCCGCGGCCGCCGCCGAGTCGAACAGGAAGACGTTGTTGCCGCCGCCACCGACCAGGGTTTCAGAACCCGTGCCGGCGTTGAACCAGTCATTTCCGCTGCCGCCAACCAGCGAGTCTACGGCCGTGGTATCGGAGCCGCCGAACACAAGCAGGTTGGACGTTGCGCCCGCGCCATAAAGCGTTTCGTTACCGGTGCCCGCAATGAAGGTGGTCACACCCGTAGCGGCGCCGTTGCTGTCATACTGCGTTCCGACCTGGAAGCTGTCGCCTCCGTTACCGAACAGAACGACGGTCCCGTCACCCGCGTTGATGGTGCCGGTGACGTTCGCGGCAGCGAAAACCTGCATGTAGTAGCTGCCACCGTTAATGGTGTCGTTCATGCTGTTTTCGAACACGTTCGCGTAGGCGCCGCCACCGTCGACGAGCGACTGATCGCTGCCGGCATTGAGGGCCACCGTCAGCACGTCGGCAGACGTCAAGCCCGCCCCGCCGATCACCGTCTGACCAGCGGCCGATGCCACAACCTGGTCGCCGGTGCCGTCCGCATAGACGAGCGACCGGCCTTCATTCTGCCAGACAACATCGTTCTGCTCACTGCCGCTGCCCGTGTCGTTCAGATAAATGGTTGAGAAGCCGGTGCCGCCAATAATCGAG
>DATJOH010000444.1:0-3895 GCA_035507235.1 Acetobacteraceae bacterium | reverse complement strand
CTAGCGCCCTGCAAAAGCCGGGAACTGCAAAAGCGCCGCGCTCGCGCGGCGGCACCACAGGAATTTTCTTGTCTTTCCTAGCTTGCGACGGAAAGCAGGGAAATTCCGAGGAGCCACCTTTTGCGGTTCACGGCGCGGGCGCTACAATTGGAGATGTCGAAGCAAGCTTTCCTCGATATTCGAGGGCGCGGCGATTGCCGCATAACGTTCGTTTATGTAAACACTTTTAGGGTGTCTGCGCCTTACGCGCGCGACAGCTTCGCGCCTCGCGCTCGATATGCCGCCAGCTGGATAACGGATGCTGGCCGGTTCACGGTCGTAGGCGATGTCCCGTCTTCCGGCATAAAGGTGAACAGCAATTCGTTGCCCTCCGTTCTAAAGACAAGATTGCCGTCGGTTGCCGCGCGTCGGGCGGTGTTGCGATAGCGTGTGCCACCACAGATGGGCCGGAAGGGAGTTGCCCTATCACGCGGCCGACTTGGTGTTGTGACCTGCTCCGGTAGTGCACGGCACCAGCAAGGCAACGGCGGTAGAGCAGTCGGCGTGATAGGCCGTCATTTGCTTGCGCCCGTTCGGTGCCAGCCAGAATAAGTTGAAATACCCGTCCACATAATAGGGCAACATCTTCAAGGCTAACGCAGGCTCGCGAGCCAGCAGCAAAATGATCGTCGTGCGGATCGCCCAAATGAACCCGCGCAGCTTTTTCCCTATCTTTCGATCAAGCACGCCTGCGTTGCGCCAACTGATGAGCGCGCGCGGTCGCGCCGGAATGATAACCCCACCCACGAACGGAACCCGGCGCAGGGTGGTGACACAGCGCGGGTGTTGAACCCTCGCGGCCATGACGGTGCCAATGCGAACGCCGATGCTGTGCGCGCGAATAATGAAGTCCATCTCGTCGCCCCAAATGAACATTCGCGGATTGACCGGGCCGACGGCCTTGACGACATTGCGTTTAATCAGCGTTCCGTTAAATGGGCTAGCGATGTTGCGAACGATGCCGTCTTTGGCATAACTGGCAACATCAGCGACACTCGACAGTCGCGCCGGTAAACGCATCAAGGGCCATTTCGGCATAAAGTCGAAGGCGAGCACGTCCTCGTTGCCGGATGCCACAACCAAGGCATTGATGATGTCCAGCCGGTCGGTCGCTTTCAGAAGTTCGGCAAGCATGGTCGGGTGGCAAACCCCGTCATCATCGCAGAGCAAAAGCATGTCCCAGGTCGCCCGCCGCAAAAATCTCCATCAGCAAGGCGAAGCCTCCCGCCCCGCCAAGATTCGCGTGTGTGCGGTAGTAATAGACATTCCTGCTCGCATATCCGGCGACGATTGAGCCGGTCGAATCTTGGCTCATGTTGTCGATGATGATGATGTCATCGGGCGGCGTCGTTTGACTGAGAAGGGCTTCAATTGCCGTGCGGACCACGCCGCATCGGTTATACGTGACCATTCCCGCTAAGATTTTCATGCAATGCCGTTTTTTCTATATCTTGTCGTTGGCGTTCTCTGGCGCAGAGAAGGTTTGTACGCATAAGGCGCATTATGGTAAGTCGTCTGCTGGTAGCTGCGGACAGCCACGCCGCGCCTGTTCCTCTCTCTCGACCGCGTTGATATCCTCATTCGGCATGACGTTGCGAATCAACGTCAGAACGATCCGATGCTGTGATTGCATAGCGCACGCCAATTGTCGGCGTTTCACAGCAGAAGCCCCGTCAGCCGTCAGGTTGCGCCGCAGGATCTTCCCGCGCGGCGCGTCCCTTCGGCACTGGAGGCTTCGCCTGGAGCTGCCGGTGCGATCTTAGGAATGCTATTGTCAAAGCCATACGGCCGGACAGGCGGTTCCTCCGGACAGCCACTACAGGCCGGGGCTGGATAACGCGCGTTATGGTAAGGTCGTGTCACCGCAGCACCGCGGTGTCCGGCCAGTTGGGGGCTACCATAGGCGCGGTTATCGCGCCTGCGCGCATTCTCCGGCTTGCGTTTCCCGCCCAACCCCCGCCACCCTTTCCCCCCGTCCCAGGTCCGCCAAACCTCCCCGCCGCCACGGACGCCGGCGCCGCCGCGCTCGCCCAGGCGCACCACCTCGCCCGCCAGGCCGCCGCCGCCAACACGCTCCGCGCGTACGACCTGCCCTGGAACCCCGCCCACCGCGCCATCCAGGGGCCGCTGCAGGGCCTGCTGCGCCAGCATGGCCACCCCGCCCCGGAAAGCCGCGCCGCTGACCCTGGCCATGCTGCGCCAGCTGGTGGCGACGCTCGGCCCCCGCGACCGGCTGCTCCTGCTGTTCGGCTTCGCCGGCGCCGCTGCGCCGCTCCGAGCTGGTTGCGCTGCAGGTCGAGGACGTGGCCGCGGTCGCCGGCGGGCTCCGGCTCCGCATCCCGCGCAGCAAGACCGACCGGGTGGGGCAGGGGGCGGAGGTCGGCCTGCCGCATCGTGTGCGGACCATCCGCGTAATACGGTCCCCGGGCGGCTGTATCACCTACCCACTCGGCGCGGTCTGACGCCGAGTTGCACCTCCGCGACGACGCGCTGACGTATTCTGCCTCTCGTGGACGATCACTTCCGCCGCGCCGTTTCGGGCACCTCGCGGACATCGATCGGCAGCGATATAATGAACGTTGCACCACGTCCTGGTGCAGTTTCCAATGTAATGCTGCCGGCCATCGCCTCGACGAGTTCCCGCACCACCCACAATCCCATGCCAAACCCGCCGCGCCGCGCAGCTCCTCTGACCATCTGCTCGAACGGCGCGAAAATAGCCTGCTGGTCCTCCAGCAAAATGCCCACGCCGCAGTCGCTAATGGTCAGGCGCGCCTGCTCGGACTCCCGGACCAGACGGACTGTCACCAGCGACCGGCCGCCGTATTTCAGCGCATTGGACACTAAGTTGTCAACAATCTGCTCTACGGCTAGAGCGTCCCACCACCCGATGATTCCAGACTCAAGATCAACCTGTAGCTGCGTCTGATCTCGGGCGGCAACCGCGCTATAATTGTCGACAGCCGAGCAAACCAATTCCGACAGGTTTAGCATCTCGGGGTGGAGCTGCCTCCGTCCGGAGGCCAAACGAGCCGTTTCGATAAGCGTGGCGGATCGGCGCATGTAGTTGTCGACTGCTGCACGTAGCTTTTCCATGCCCCGGATGATTCCGGGAGAGGCGCCATCCCGCACGGCCTGGTCTTGCAGCAGCTCGATTTGACCGAAGATCGGCGCCATCGGGCTACGAAGCTCGTGCACCATTGCCGCAACGAACGCGTCCCTTGCCTCCAGGGCAGAGCGAATTTGTCGACGGTATATATTGGTATCGCAACCAGCAGAATCTGAATCGCCCGAAACAGTCCTAGCGCATTCCACCCGCCCCCTCGGGGCGCCAGTCTGATCCCGATTATCCATCGGTACATCGCCGTGACGGTTGCAGCAATTGCTTATAGCATTTTATCAATTCTGCAAGAGGAAATCATCTCTTTCACGCTCAGAGCCAAGCGGGGGGGGTAAACGTGAGCGGTTAAATCTTCTCCACTAGTACTGCGTTCGCGAATTGGCGACTCGAATCATGCCGCCAGGGGCCTGGGGCTCGGGAGTGATGCCGTAGCGCCAGCGCGGGAGCGCCGGCGCAGCGTTGCACATCTCGATATAACGGCGGACCCGGTCGGCCAACTCCGCCAAGCGAGCGAGGGGGCGTCGAACTCCGCTTTCAGCGACGCGGGATCATCCGAGCGATAGCGCGTGAAGAACCGGTACTTGTTGCCGAGCCGCTGCGGTGATCGCCGCTTTCTCGCCCGGCGGCGGTTTGTTGCCCGCCCGGCCACCGACATACATCCAGACGCGCTTCGCCACCGCTGCCCCGCGACTTGCCTCCGTTCTTCTACCCGTCCCTTCCGCCCAGTTGCCAGCC
>DATJOH010000443.1:0-5990 GCA_035507235.1 Acetobacteraceae bacterium | reverse complement strand
TTCTGAAGAAAAAGAAGCAAAAAGACTTTTATCTTTAATGTCCGGCAGCCGGTCCACAGGGGTGGATTCGGTGCCGCTCGTAACGGATAAAAGTTTTTTGCTTCTTTTTTTCAAAAAAGAAGAACCTTCCCTATCGTTCATCATGGCAACAAAGACCTCAGCAAAGGTTCCGGGGCCGGCGCGATGGCGGCGCGGTTCCACCAGCCGCCGCCGAGCGCCGCGAAAAGCGCGACAGTATCCGTATAGCGGGCGGCCTCGGCCTTAATCAGGTTGACCACCGCCGTCTGATATTGCGTTTGCGCCTGCAGAACGACCGGGTAGGCGACGCCGCCGGCACCATACTGCAATTGCGCGAGTTTCAGGCTGCGATCGGCGGCACTCGCGGCGGTCTGATTGGCCTGCAACGCGCGCGCGTCCTGCGTCACCGCCGTCAGCGCATCGGCGACGTTCTGAAACGCGAGGATGACCACGTTCTGGTAATTCGCCGCCGATGATTTCATGGCGGCGACCGCGGCGCGCTGCTGGTGCAGCAACGTGCCGCCCTCGAAGACCGGGCCCAGAATCTGGCTGGTGATGCCCCAGATGCCGTTGCCGGGCGTAAACAACTCATTGAACTGCGACGGCGCGCTGCCGATGAAGCCGGATAGCGTGAATTGCGGCAGGCGGTTGGCGACGGCAACGCCCACCTGCGCCGTCGCCGCGTGCAACTGCGCCTGCGCCGCGCGGATGTCCGGCCGCTGGCCGACCAGTTGCGACGAGAGCGACACCGGCAATTCGCCAGGCAGAGTCAGTTCGTCGAGCGTAATGGGCGGAATATCCGCCTCGCTGGGGGCGCGGCCGAGATAAGCGGCCAACTGGTCGCGCGTCTGCACCAACTGCGTCTGCAACGGCACCACCAGCGCTTGCGTATTGGCAAGCTGGGTCTCCTGCGTCGCGACATCCGTTCCGGTGGCGGCGCCGACCGCGAATTGCCGCCTGACCGTGGCGAGCAGCCTTTGCTCCGCGGCGATGAGCTTGTTCTCGGCGTCGATTTCCGCTTCCAGGGCGGCCGCATTGATGGCGGCATTCGCGGTGTTGGCGGCGAGCACGTTGGCGGCGCCCTCCAACTGGAAACGTTGCGACTCCGCCTGCGCCTGATCCGCTTCCACGGTCCGGCGAGTGAGGCCCCATACGTCGAATGTGTAGCTGATATTGAGCTGGCCGGTGTACACGGTGAAGGGTGGGAACGCCGCGAAGCCGGCGGTGGCTGAACTGAGCCCGCTTTCGGCCGGGCTGATTTGTTGCCGTATGCGATTGCCCTGCGCCTGCACTTGCGGAAAGAAACTGCCCTCCGCGGCCAGCGCGGTTTCCTGCGCCTGGCGCAATGTCTGCCGAGACGCTTCCAGCGAGGGATTACGGGCGAGCGCCGTCACCACGAGGCCGGTGAGGCGCGGTGAACGAAATAATTCCCACCAGGCGCCGGCCACATCGCGGCCGACCGCGAAATGTTGCGCTCCACCGCCCTTTGCTGCCACCGCGATGGTGGATGCGGGCAACGGTGTTTCGGTGTAGCCGCGAAGATGCGGGGCCGGCGGCACGTGGAAGTCCGGGCCGACGGCACAGCCGGATAACGCGGTCGCCAGGCAGGCAGTGGATAATCCATGTCGCACGAAAACCTTGCCCCCAACCTTTTCAAAAAAGGCCAGGGGCTCTGCCCCTGGACCCTGCTGGGGACAAGTCCCCAGACCCCATTTCGTTTTCGGTGCCTGACGCACCGTCCGAGGCTTGCTTTGCAGACGCCATGCCACGGCGCGGCCTACGGAGGCCGTGGCACGAAGGTGAATTTTTTCAAATGTTTACGCGGCAACCGATACGACGCCGCGCGTGACGCGGCGACCTTCTACGCCATTCCTTGGCGAATTACACCAAGGCTTGTCGGGCTACGGCACGCCGGTCAGCAAATAATTTTCGACCTGCGCCAGGCGGTCCTTGCCGAAGAACAACTCGTCGCCCACGAAAAAGCTGGGAATGCCGAATACGCCGCGCGCGACGGCTGCCTGCGTGTTGGCGGCCAGCGCCTGCTTCACCGTATCGGTAGCGGCGGCAGCCAGAATGGCCTCGGCATCGAGGCCGGCAGCAACAAGCACTTCCGCGACGACCGTCGGATTACCCATCGCGCGCCCGTCCTCCCACATGGCGGTAAGCACCGCTTCCACGTAAGCGGCTTGATCCGCCGCAGCAGCAATCATGCCACGCATCAGCAACAATGAATTAATCGGAAAGTGCGGATTCATACGAAACTTGCTCAACCCATGGCGATGCACGAAACGTTGCATCTCGACCGCCTCGTAACCCAGCTTCGCCGGCACGCCGGCAAAGGCCAGCATCGGCGCCTGGTTGCCCGTGGCTTTGAAAATGCCACCGAGCAGGCAGGGCGTGAGCGCAAGCGTGGCGCCGGTGCGCGTCAGAATGTCCGGCAACACGCGGTAAGCGAGATAGGCGTTGGGGCTCGCGAAGTCGAAAATGAACTCGATCTGCTTCACCACGCCTCCATCCACGGCCTGAGGTCCATTTCATGCGTCCAGGCGCTGCGAGCCTGCTTGTGCAGCCACACGTAATTGCGGGCAATTTCCGCGGGATCGAGGATTTCGCATCGCGCCAGGCGTTCCGCGGCATCCGGCATGTGCTCACGTGTAAACACACCGTCGATCGCGCCATCGATCACCACGTGGGCGACATGCAGCCCCTGCGGCCCGAATTCACGCGCCATGCTTTGCGCCAGCGCCCGCAACGCATGCTTGGCGCCGGCAAAGGCGGCGAACCCCTCGCGGCCACGCACGCTGGCGGTGGCGCCGGTAAAGATGATGGTGCCCCGGCCTCGCGGCGCCATCACACGCGCCGCCTCCCGCCCCGCCAGGAAGCCGGCGAAGGCCGCCATTTCCCACACCTTGGTGTAGACGCGCGCCGTGGTCTCCCGCACGCCGAAGCGGACATTCGCGCCGATGTTGAAGACAACAACGCGCAGCGGACCGATGTCCGTCTCGATGCGGTCAAACAGGGCGGCGATTTCCGTCTCGTCCCGCGCATCCACCCCGAACGCATGCGCCGCGCCGCCAGCTGCCCGGATCTCGTCCGCCAAGGTCTGCACTTCGGCCAGGTGCCGCGCTCGCCGCGTCAGGCACACCGCCAGCCCCTCCGCCGCGAACGCGCGGCCGATGGCACCGCCCAGGCCGATACCGGCACCGACGACCAGACAAGCATCCTGCATGGGGCCTCCGCGCCGATCCTATGACATACGTCATACAATGCAAGCATACGTCTTCAAGGAAACGTCACACACCAGACTCGCAGCCATTTTCTAGGCTCATCGCGCCTATCGGAGCGCGCGCATGGACTTCACCCGCCGAGATATCCTGGTCGCCGGCGCCGCGGTGGCATTTGCCAGCCACGCCGCCGAGGCCGACCCGGCGACTGATGCGCCGGCCGGGCACGTCGCCGAACGCGCCAGCGGTCACGTGCTGGACGCGGCCAGCCGCGACCCGATACCGAATGCGGCGGTATCCAACGGCCGCGATGTCGTACTGACCGACAATGAAGGCGGGTTTTCCCTGCCGGTGCGGGACGGCGACAGTATTTTCGTCATCAAGCCGCGCGGCTGGATGGTGCCGTTGGAGAAGGGCACGAACCTGCCGCGCTGTGCCGTACTGCACCAGCCGCAGGGCACGCCGGCCGCCCTCGATTTCCGCTATCCCGGCGTGGCGCCCACCGGGCCGTTGCCGGATAATATCGAATTCCTGCTCACCCGCGCGGATGAACCGGACAAATTCAACGTGCTGCTCTGCACCGATCCGCAGCCGGAAACCGAGGCGGAGCTCGGTTATGTGCGCGATACGGCGGTGACCTTGGCGGCGATGGAAAAAGCCGCCTTCGGCATTACCACCGGCGACGTCATGTTCGACGATCTCTCCATGTACGGGCGGCACAACCGGCTGTTCGGCACACTGGGTCTGCCGTGGTGGAATTTGCCCGGCAATCACGACATGAATTACGAGGCGCCGGACGATTTCCTGTCCAAGGAGACGTTCAAGCGCCTGTTCGGGGCGCGCCATTACGCCTTTCAGTACGGGCCGGCGACGTTCATCATGCTCGACAATGTCGAGTATCTCGGCGGCAATAAATATCGGGGGCGCATCGGGCAGGAACAGCTCGGCTTCGTGCGCGCCGTGCTCGGCGTTGTGCCGCATGACGCGCCGGTGATCGTGTGCATGCATATTCCGCTGCGTACCGCGGTCGGCGACGAGCCGTTTTCCGCCACCACCGATTATCAGGATTTTCTTGCCCTGATCGGCGACCGGCCGAATTGCATCAGTTTTTCCGGACATACGCACACCAACGAACATCATTATCTCGGCGCCGCGCAGCACCATCACCATGTGCTGACGGCGGTTTCCGGCAGTTGGTGGAGCGGCCCCGCCGATATGCGCGGCATCCCCGTGGCACTGGCGAGCGACGGCGCGCCGAATGGATTCCACGTGCTCTCGATTGACGGCGCATCCTGCCGCACGCGACTTGTTTCATGCGAACATCCGGCCGGCCCGCCGCTGCGCGTGGTTCTGGACACACATTTCGACCGCCGCACCGGCGAAGTGGCGCGGGCGCTGCCGATGTCGGCACTGCTGGGCGGCACGGTGACGCGGGACGATCTGGCCTCCGCGCGGCTTCTGGTGAATTTTTTCGTAGGCGGCCCGCGCTCTTCGGTGCGTTACGCGATAGAGGGCGGCGAGCCCCAGGCGCTAAAGCCGCTACTGGCCATCGATCCCTTCGTGCAGCAGGTTTATTGGCGGAATGAAGCCAGCAAGAAGCCGTGGGTGCATCCAGTGAAATCGACCCATTTGTGGGAAGCCAGTTTGCCGCCGGATCTCGCCTTGGGCGCCCATCGCTGCACCATTTCCGCCGTCGACGAATTTGGCGTCAGCTGCGAAACGGGATTCGTTGTCGAGGTGACGTCGTAAGGAAGAAAGGCTTCTTTTTTGGTAACTGCCCAGGTAGGGGCACAAAGGAGAAAAGCAAGAAAGGACTTCTTTTCTGAAGAAAAGAAGCAAAAGACTTTTATCAGTTACGTTCAACAGCCAGTTCGAACCGGTGGATTCGGATGGCCGCCGCAACGGACAAAAGTCTTTTGGTTCTTTTCTTCAGAAAAGAACTCTTTCGTTCTTAGTCCATCGTCAGCACCATCCTGAAAACCGCCTCGCCCCGCATCATTTTATCGTACGCCTCAGCCGCGCGTTCCAGCTTCATTGTTTCGATTGTCGGCCGCACCCCGGTCAGCACGCTGAACGCCAGCGTGTCTTCGGAATCGATCGAAGCGCCGGAGGCGTGGCCGGTGACGGAGCGGCTGGCCATGATCAGATCCACTGTGCTGACCTGCAAAGGATCAGGCCCGACGCCGATGACGACGAGGCGGCCACGCACCGACAGGCCGGGAATCAGTTCGCTCATCGCCTTGCCGCTGGTGACCGTTGAGAGGATCGTTTTGGCACCGCCGAGTTTCGCCAGTTCCGCCGCCGCGTCCTGCGTGGCGCTATCGATATAGATATGCGCGCCGAGTTGCCGCGCCAGCTTTTCCTTGTCGCTGCCACGCGCGATGGCGACGGTGCGGAAACCCATTTTGACGGCGAATTGCACGCCGAGATGGCCGAGGCCGCCGATACCTTGGATGGCCACGAGGTCGCCCGGGCGGGCGCCGCTTTCGCGCAGCGCGTTGAAGGTGGTGACGCCGGCGCAGAGCAGCGGTGCGGCCTCGACCGAATCCAGCTCCGCCGGCCTGTGGGCCAACGCCGACATCCGCGCCACCATGTGCGTGGCATAGCCGCCGTCGCGGGTCACCCCGGTCTGCTCGTTGACATTCTCGCAGGCGAAGGCGGAGTCGCGCCGGCAGCGGCTGCAATAGCCGCACGAGCCGCCGAACCAGCCGACCCCGGCCCGCGCGCCGACGGTCCAACCGTGGACGC
>DATJOH010000442.1:0-5635 GCA_035507235.1 Acetobacteraceae bacterium | reverse complement strand
GCCGCGCAGATTGAGCGCGCCGGCGACCCATTTACCGCCTTGGCGTGCCATCATCAGCACCACGCGATCGCCGAGGCGCTTGCCAAGCAGCGGGAAAAACCGTTCCGTAAGATAGGCGCTACCCCATTTGCGATCCACGGTCGATTCGTAGAAACGATAAAATGCCTGCCAGTCGCGGGCGGTGATGTCGCCACCGCGGAGCGTGACGAATTCCAGCCCGGCATCGTTGGCGTCGCGGCGTTCGCGGCGGATCGATTTGCGCTTGCGCGACGACAGGGCGGTAAGGAAGTCATCGAAGGTGGCGTAATTCTCGTTGTGCCAATGGTATTGTATGCCAAGCCGCTGCAGCCATCCGCCCTCGCCGAGGGCGGCGTATTCATCTTCCTGGCAGAAAGTGACGTGGACCGAACTTAGTCGCAGTTCGCGGCAGGATTGCGCGAGCGCTTCCGCCAGCACCGCATGGGGCACGCCGGCGTGCGGGTGGATGAGCAGGCGGGGACCGGGCACCGGGCTGAACGGCACCGCAACCTGCAATTTCGGATAGTAATTGCCGCCGGCTTGTTCGAAGGCGCGGGCCCAGCCATGGTCGAAGACATATTCGCCGTAACTGTGGCCCTTGGCATACATGGGCGCTACGGCGACGAGCGCGCCGGCCTCGTCGCGGAGCGCCGCGTGGCGGGGCAGCCAGCCGGTGCGCGGGCCGGCCGAGCCGCTTTCCTCAACCACGGAGAGAAAAGCGTGGCTGACAAAGGGGTTTTGCGTGCCGGCGCAGATGTCCCAGGACGCCGAATCGATTTCGGCGATGGCGGCGTGCAGGGTCAGCGTAAAGGCGGGCGATCCGTCAGGCATCGCGAAAATATGGCACGGCGGTGGCTGCCGCAAAGGGGGGAGTCATGCCAATCCGCCTTGGGAATGACTCACCGCGAAAGGAAGGCAAGCACAAAGAAAGCAGTTCTTTTTTGAAAAAAGGAACCCAAAAAACCTCTATCTGTTGCGGACGGCGCCGCGTCCACCCAGTTAAACCCGCTGCTGCGAGCCAGGATCAAAAGTTTTTTGGTTCTTTTTTTCAAAAAAGAACTGCCTTCTTGCTTTGCCTGAGAGGCAATCTCTACGCGGTCCGGTATTACTTCGCTACCGGAAGCTCCACGAAGCTGCCTTCCGTTCCCGTGTCGTAAACGCTGATCGTTGCCGCCTGATAATCCGATGGCTTGGCGTCGAATATGTTCTCGACGTAGGATTGTGGATTGAGGTCGTAGAGCGGGAACCAGGTGGATTGCACCTGCACCATGATGCGGTGGCCGGGCAGGAAGACGTGGTTCACGGTCGGCAGATCGAACCGGTAGGTTTGTTTCACGTTCGCCGGGATCGGCTCGGGGGCGGAGAAACTCTGGCGGTAGCGGCCACGCAGGATGTCGGCCGAAATCATGAGCTGGTAGCCGCCCATGGCGGGGGTTTGCGCCACCACGTCTGGATAGACGTCGATCAGCTTGACGACGAAATCCCCGGCCGTGCCGGTGGTGGCGGCGACGAGGTTGGCGATGGGGGCGCCGGCGAGTTTCAACGGCGCGGTGAGGCGATCCGTTTCGAAAGTGAGGACATCGGGGCGGGTGCTCGCCTCGCGCTGGTCGCTGACGAGCCAGTTTTTCCATTGCGGCCCTTCGCCGTCCGCCAGCATGTGGATGGGGCGTTGGACGAAGGGAATGGGTTTTTCCGGGTCCGAGACATAGGCGACGAAGCCGGGATCGGCTTCCGGCGCGGGGTCGAAGCCGAGTCCGTGGGCGGGTTTGAGATAGAGTTTTTGTGCCGCGATGGTGCAGTCATCGCCGCAGGCGGGCCAAGTGGGCAGGCGCTGCCATTCGTTGGTGCCGGTTTCGAACGCGGTGACGCGGGCGACGTCCATCGGTGGGGCGTCGTCGCGCAGATAATGATCGAGGAACGGGCGCAGCACATGCATGCGCCACCAGAGCGATGTATCCAGGCCGAAATGCAGCGGGCCGAGTGTGCTGCCGTCGCCGATCGCCTGGCCGTGATGCCAGGGGCCCATGGCGAGGTAGAGGTTAGGATTGGTGGGGTCCGCGGCCTTGAGCGCGCGATAGACGGCGAGCGCGCCGTAGATATCCTCCTGGTCCCACAAGCTGTGCACCAGCATGGTCGGCACCGTGAGTCTTTGTTTTGCCAGAATCTTGTCCACGGCCTGCAATTGCCAGAATTCGTCATAGGCGGTGTGTTCGCGGATCTTGCGGTAGAAGCCTAGCTGGTCGTCGCCGTGTTCGCGGGCGACGGCGTCGCCGGGGCCGGCCCCGAGGAACGTATCGTAATCGTCGTAATGGTCGGTCCAGAATTTCTCGTCGTTGGAGCGGGTGGCTTCCTGTTCGTAGATGTAATTGATGCTGCCGAGTTGGCGGAAGGCGCCCTTATGGTACCAGTCATCACCGACCCAGCCATCCACCATGGGGTTCATCGGCACCGCGACTTTCAGGGCGGGATGCGGATCGACGAGGCTCATCAGGGTGGTGAAGCCGTCATAGGAAATGCCGATGGTGCCAACGCGGCCATTGGATTCAGGGACGTTTTTCACCAGCCAGTCGATCGTGTCGTAGGTGTCGGTGGGATGATCGACCTGCGATGGGTTGAGCGGGCCGCGGATGGGGCGGTTCATGACGTAGCCGCCTTCGGAATGATATTTGCCGCGCACGTCCTGCACGACGCGGATGTAGCCGGCGGCGACGATGGCGTCGTCCGCGTTGTCGTAGCCATCGAGCGCTCCGACCAGTTTGGCGGTATCGCCGTAGCTGGTGAGTTCGTCGGCGTCGTAGGGCGTGCGGGTGAGCAGCATGGGGGCGCGGTGGGCGCCTTTGGGAATGAGGATGACGGTGTGGAGTTTTACGCCGTCGCGCATCCGGATCATGACGATGCGCCGGACATAGTCGAACGAGTCGGTATGGACGTTGAAATGATCGGGACGATCGGAGGGCAGCGGATCATCCGCGAGCGCGGGAGCGGACAGGAGGGCGAGCGCTAGGATGGCGGCGATGGGTTTCACGTTTTTGCTCATTTCAACGAACAGACTCAGCTGATTTCAAACATGGCTTCCAGCTCCACCGCAGCGTCGAGCGGCAGGCTGGCGACGCCAACGGCGGCGCGGGCGTGGCGGCCGGCCTCGCCGAAGATTTGCAGCACGAGATCGGAGGCGCCGTTGATGACGGCCGGGTGCTGGGTGAAGGTTGGCGCGCAGGCGACGAAACCGCCGAGGCGCACCACGCGGGTGATGCGGTCCAGATTGCCGCCGAGGGCGGTGCGGGCGTGCGCCAATACGTTCAAAAAACATTGGCGCGCGGCGGCCTGGCCATCTTCTAGCGCCACGGTTTCGCCGAGTTTGCCCTCGCACGCGAGCACGCCGTCCGCCATCGGCAGCTGGCCGGAAATTACCAGCAGCTTGCCGGTCATGACATACGGAACGTAGCTCGCCAGAGGTGGCTGCGCCGCCGGCAAAGCCAGCCCAAGCTCTGCCAGGCGTTGTTCGATTGGCCCCGCCATAACCGCCTCCCGGTTGAACGGATGGGTTCTAAGGGCTTGCCCTTAGCGGGGTCCAGGGGCAGAGCCCCTGGCCTTATGTTGACGCTCTATCCCGCCATAGATCTGAAGGACGGCGCCGTAGTCCGCCTGCGCCGCGGCGAAATGGCGGACGCAACGGTTTATGGCGAGGACCCGGCGGCACAGGCGCTGGCCTGGCAGGCGGCGGGGTGCGCCTGGCTGCATGTGGTTGATCTGAACGGCGCGTTCGCCGGGCGGCCGGTGAATGGGGCGGCGGTGGCGGCGATTTTGGCCGCGGTGCGGTTGCCGGTGCAGGTGGGCGGGGGCTTGCGGTCGCTCACGGATATCGAGCGGTGGCTGGCGGCGGGGGTGACGCGGGTGATCCTGGGGAGCGCCGCGGTGAAGAACCCCGACCTGGTGCGCGAGGCTGCGCGGGCGTTTCCGGCGCGCGTTGCGGTGGGCATAGACGCGCGGGATGGCATGGTGGCGACGGAGGGGTGGGCGGAGACCAGCGCGCTCAAGGCGGAGGAATTGGCGCGGCGGTTCGAGCAGGATGGGGTGGTGGCGATCATCTACACGGATATCGCGCGCGACGGCATGCTGGCAGGGGTGAATATTGCGGCGACGCTGGCGCTGGCGGATGCGGTACGGACACCAGTGATTGCCAGCGGCGGCATCGGGGGTGCGGACGATCTGGGTGCACTGCGTGATGCGGCGGGAGACCGGCTGGAAGGGGTGATCGTGGGGCGGGCGCTGTATGACGGGCGGCTTGGGGCGCGTGAGGCCCTGGAGATTTTGGCGCGGAGTGAGGGGTCATGAGCGAAACGATGGAGACGCATGAGCACGCGCAACATGCGGCGGAGAGCGGGCGGCGCGGTAGCGCGCTGCTGATTGCGGTGGTTGCGGCGGGGTTGGCGTTCGCGGAGCAGGGGGCGCAGCACGCGCAGACGGCGATGTCCGCGCACGCGGTTTCGGCGGCCGATTTGTGGGCGCAATATCAGGCGAAATCGATACGCGCGAACCAATCCAAGGATCTGGCATCGGTGGCTGCCGTGTTCGCGCCAGCGGGGCCGGAGAAGGATGCGCTGGTGAAGCGGCTGCAGGATGACGCGGTGCATTTCGAATCCGATCCGAAAACCGGCAAGCCGGCGATCGCCGCGCACGCGAAGGCGGAGGAGGAAGCGCGCGATGCCGCGCATGAGCGCCTGGAAGCGTATGAGAATGGCGCGGCGTTGCTGCAACTGGCCATCGTGCTGACCACGGCTTCCGTCATTGCGGAGTCGCGGCTGCTGCTGCTCGGGGGATTTGTGGTGGGTGTGGTTGGCGGCGTGGTGGCGCTGCTGGGATTGCTCGATCCGGCGATCATGGCGTGGTAGGACGCTTTATGTTGCACTATCGCAGCATAGAGTATTGAAAGAAAGAAGAAACTGTTCTTTTTTGAAAAAAAGAACCAAAAAACTTTTATCTGTTTCGGGGCGCAGCGGTGTTCCCCGTTCAGAGGCACGGCCGGACGCAACATACAAAAGTTTTTCCTTTATTTCTTCAAAAAAGAAATACTTCCTTTTTGGGACAAGTTTGATGAGTGAGCCGTTTGTGCGACCTGACGTTCGCATGTTTCTCGATGCGCTGAAGGCCAATCCACGCCCGGTGATGAATGCGGACAATATCGCCGCCATGCGGCCGCTGGCGCCGCAGGGGATGGCCATGCTCGAGCCGCCGGTTGGCGACCTGGCGGTCATGCGCGACGCCGTTATGCCCGGACCTGGCGGGGAGATTGCGTTGCGGCTGTTCGACGCGCGCGCGGCGCGTGCGGCCTGTCCCGCGATTGTGTTCTTTCATGGCGGCGGCTTTGTGATCGGCAATATTGACACACATGTGTCGATGTGCGCGGAAATCGCGCGGCGGCTCGATCTGCCGGTGATTTCGGTCGATTATCGTCTTGCGCCGGAAAATCCATGGCCGGGCGCGCCCGACGATGCGGAAGCGGCGGCGCGGTGGATTGCGGCAAATGGCCTGGAATTGGGGCGCGATATTACTGGCCTGGTGCTTTGCGGCGATAGCGCGGGCGCGAATTTGACAATCGTGACGGCGCTCGCGCTAC
>DATJOH010000441.1:0-9324 GCA_035507235.1 Acetobacteraceae bacterium | reverse complement strand
ACCTGGCCGACGCCCACCTGCGCGCCCTGGCGCAACTGGAAACCCGCAGCGTCACCTACAATCTTGGTAATGGGGCAGGCCATTCCGTGCTGGAAGTAATCAACGCCGTGGAACGCGTCAGCGGCCGCACGGTACCCGTGCGCATCGCCGGCCGCCGCGCCGGTGACCCGGCCGTGCTGGTGGCAGCTTCCGATAAATTGCGGGCGGAAACCGGATGGTCGCCGCAATACGCGGACCTGGACGAGATTGTGCGCACGGCTTTGGTTTGGCGGGAGGCGCATCCGAGGGGATACGAGAGATGAGGAAGAATCTTCTTTTTCTGAAGAAAAAGAAGCAAAAAGACTTTTGCTATTTTGGTTCTGCGCCAACGCGGGCTGGCTAGGGCGGTTTCGGGGATTGCCGGGCTGCCTCGACGATTTGCCAAATGTAATGCACGACTATGTCCGGCTGATCCTTTTGTATGAAATGACCTGAATTATCAACGAAAACACTGGACCCGTGGGTTGACCTCGCCGCCAGCTCGTCGCGACCGGCCTTCGTTGCCGCATCTATTCTATCCACCTCTGCCCGCGTCCAGCCCGGACTTAGCATTTTATTCCGAGCAGTTAACACCACCAGCGGCATTGCACCAAAATCGCCATGCGCCGCTTGCGCCTCCGCACTGTCACGCGCCGCATCGTCGGTCAATGAAAAGGCGCTCTGCCATTCGGAGAGAAAAGCGGCCTGCGTTCCAATCCTGGCCGTCTGGCGATTCAGCTCGCGATGCAGGTCTGGATCGGGATCAGGTGGCGTGTCGAGGCAATCGGAGGATTGATTCTCCGGCTTCGTCAGCTCCATCTTCCGCGCCAGATCGAGACAATGCCGCTCCGCGGCAAAAATCCTTGCATATCCGGCACGCTCTTCCGCTTTGTGGGCAGGGCTCAGCACGTTCGCCAACGCCTGCGCCTGGCCGGCGAAAGCCGGCTCGATCAACAGCATTCCGGCAACGTCGCGAGGGTAGGTCGCCGCATAAACCGTCGCATACAGCCCGCCGATCGAGTGCCCGACAAGAACAAACGGCGTCACGATCGGTGCGGCCTTGGCAAGGCGATGCAGATCATCGACCGCATCGGTGGCATCCGAAGGCCGCGTCGGGGCGTCACTGAAGCCGTAGCCGGCGCGGTCATAGGAGCACGCGCGCGTGAAGCGCGCGACCGCGCCCTGCACATACCGCCAATCCAGGCTGTCGCCGCCGATACCGGAGTCGAAGAGTACGGCCGGCTTGCCACCGCCGGAACAGAACAGGTTCAACCGCCGTGCCCCATCGATCGCCACGAGTTGATGCGGATGTGTATACGCACTCGTGGCGATTTCGATTCTTGGCGCAGCTGCGCTTACGTCAATCGCGGTCAGCGAAATCAGCACCCATCCGGCCAGAGAAGCCAGCCGCAAATTAATGAACAATTGCCGCATTGGCACATCCATTCGTGTGCAAGGCCCTTTCGACCACCATGGGCCTGTCAACGCGTCTTGTGGTATCCGCGCTGCCACGGTAGCTGTTCGGCGGCACATTACATTCGGTGACGTTGCGAGGCTACTCCGTCACGCGTCCTAGCTATATAGGATCGCCAGGGCAGCCGGGAAAGAAGATGATCCTTTCCAAAAAATACAAATTCATTTTCATCAAGGGCCGGAAGGTTGCCGGCACCAGCGTGGAAATTGCCCTTTCCGGCGTGTGTGGCCCGGACGATATCATCACGCCGATAACGCCCGTCGACGAGCGCGCGCGCATGGCGTACGGCGGTGGCGCGCGCAATTATGGGGAGGATCGGGAAACCGAGCTCGCCTATCTACGTCTTATCGCCGCGGCCAACAGTGATGAGCTCGGCCGGATCAATCTGCTCAAGGGTCGCTACCGGCACCACATGTCCTTGCGTGAAGTCGCTCAGGCCCATGGGGACATATCCGGTTTCCGCATCGTCTGTGTCGAACGCAATCCTTACGCGAAGCTGATTTCCTGGGCGAACTGGAAGGTTGCCAAGGCGCACTACCTCGTTGGCGGCGGATTGCGCGCGGAGGAAGGTCTTTTGCGCGCATATCTCGCCGCCTCGCTCGCCGACGGCACCGCCGCCGAGGCGCGCAACATCGACTTGTATCGCGACGCCAACGGCCACCTAGGCGTCGAAGTACTCCATTACGAGCGCCTGGCAAGGGATTTCGCCTGCTTCGTGAAAAGCCTCGGTATCGCTTCCGTACCGGAATTGCCGCATGCCAAACAGGGTATGTCGGCTTCGAGCGAAACTGCCGCCGATTTCTTCCCACCGGGGCACCGTCGTATAATAAACGAAATGTTTGCCGAGGAATTCGCCGCGTTCGGTTATGCGCCTGCCGATACCAACCCGCATTGAGAACGACGCACCAGCCGACGAAGTCAAGAAAGCAGTTCTTCTTTGAAAAAAGCCCCAAGAAACTTGTATCTGTTGCGGGTGGCACAGATGTCACCCATGGCGAACCGGCTGGTCGGAGCCAAAGTCAAAAGTTTTTTGCTTCTTTTTTTCAAAAAAGAAGAATCCTTCTTTATGAACTCCCAACCAGCGTTAAACGTCGTTTGGCGTCATCCGCCATAGAAGATCGTTTCGCCTAAATCTTCAAGCCGCAGCGTCATGCTGTCCGGCCGACCGGCCGGCGGCAGGCGCACATGCACGTCGATCGGCTCGGCGATGACCGGATAATGATCGCCGGCTTCCATCATGGCCCGCATGTCGCATTCCAGCACGGCCACCGCGTTCTGCAGTAGCAATGTGCCGTGCCGTCCCCAGGAGGCGCCCCAGCCGCCGATGGCGGCGGTGCCGTCGTTGGGCGAGCCGGTGAGGATTGCCGGGCGCGCCAGCGTCAGGGCTTCGGCGCTGTCGGCCTTGCCGAGTATATTGAGTGCGAAACGGTTGGTTTGTTGTATCAGCGCCCGCGCCGGATGGTCGGCTTTGATGCAGACGGCAAGCAGGCAGGGCGAAAAGCTGGTTTGTGTCACCCAGTGAGCGGTGAGCGCGGCGGCGGCGCCGGTTGCCGGATTAATGGCGGTGACGACGAACACGCCGTAGGGAATCATGCGCAGGGCGAATTTCTTGTCGTCCTCTAACATCGCTTCTCAGTTGTAGGAGTGGAACTCTGTGCCGCGCAGCGCAGATGGGGTCTGGGGCCTAAGGCCCCAGCGGGGTCCAGGGGCAGAGCCCCTGGTCGCGCCGAAGGCGAACTAGCCTACAGCCCCTCGAACAACGCCGTCGTCAAATATCGTTCCGCAAAGCTCGGAATGATAACCACGATCCTTTTCCCCGCCGCTTCCGGCCGCTTCGCCACTTTGATGGCCGCGACCAATGCGGCACCGGAAGAAATGCCTGCCGGAATGCCTTCGGTGCGTGCAAGCCGCCGCGATGCGGCGAGGGTTTCGTCGTTGCCGACCTGGATGATTTCGTCGATTTCCTTGGTGTCCAGCACTTGCGGCACGAAGCCGGCGCCGATGCCCTGTATCGGGTGTGGCCCCGGCTTGCCGCCGGAGAGCACCGGGCTTGCTTCCGGTTCCACGGCGATCATGCGGAGCGATGGCCGGCGGGGTTTCAGCGCCTGGGCGCAGCCGGTAAGGGTGCCGCCGGTGCCGATGCCGCTGACGATGTAATCCACTTCGCCTTGGGTATCGTTCCAGATTTCTTCCGCCGTGGTCTGGCGGTGGATTTCCGGGTTATGTTCGTTGGCGAACTGGTTCGGGATGATGGCGTTCGGTGTTGCCGCCAGCAATTCGTTGGCGCGCGAGATGGCGCCGCTCATGCCTTTTTCGCGCGCCGTCAGTTCCAGGCGGGCGCCGAGGAAGCCGAGCATTTTTCGCCGCTCGATCGATACGCTTTCCGGCATCGTGAGGATCAGCTTGTAGCCGCGGCTGGCGCAGACGAAGGCGAGGCCGATGCCGGTATTGCCGGAGGTGGGTTCGATGATCGTGGTTTCGGGGCCGATGCGGCCTTCCTTTTCCATCGCCACGATCATGTTCACGCCGATACGGTCCTTCACGGACGCGATCGGGTTGAAGAATTCCAGTTTCAGGCAAAGATCGGCCTGAAGATTCTCCTCGGCGGTGATACGCGGCACGCGGACCAGGGGCGTATTGCCGATCGTTTCGGTGATATTGTCATAGATCCGGCCGCGCAGCGGCTTGTCGAGCACGGGCGGCTTCACGTGGCTGTCCATTGGCGAACTCCCTTGCCGTGGGTACACAGCTTAATGCGGGCCGGGTGGCCCGTGGTTGCGCTACGCTTGGTGTTCTGCCCGGGCCAGATCATTCACCACCGCGGTGAGCAGCGCAATCTGGTCGCGCAGCTTGTCCAACTGGCGGTCCACCAGGCCTTCGGTGTCGCCGGCGCGGTTATGGTGCAGGTGTAGCAGTTCATCGGCGAGGCCGGCGATATGGCGGCTGATGTCGCGGGCGGCGGCGGCGAGTGCGTCCGGGGTCTTGAGGTCACGGGTAGGCAAGATTTGGTCTCCTTATTCGTGTTATTCGTGGCAGGCTGGGTTCATGGCAGACTGATCGCCGATATCTGGTGCCCGATCGGCCCGTCGCCGGCCAAGGTGCGGCGGCGGTGGCTGAAAAATCTGTCTTTTTCGGCCAGCGTGTCCATCCCCAGAACGTGGGCCTCGGCGGCCCCCGCTGCGAGGAGGCGGGCCAGGCAGTAGCCGGCGAGATCGAACTGAAACCGGTCCGGTGGCCGGCCGGGCCTGAAAAATCTTGCGGCGTTCGGGAACGTGGGCAGCACCTCGCCGCGCAGGTCCGGTCCCACCTCATAGCTGGCCTGCGCGATGCAGGGGCCGATGACCGCGTGTATATGCCGCGCGCCGAGTGCCTGCATGGCGGCGAGCGTCGCTTCCAGCACGCCGGCGGCGGCACCGCGCCAGCCGGCATGGGCGGCGCCGATCACCCCGGCCGCTTCATCGTGGAGCAGCACGGGCGCGCAATCGGCGGTGATGATTCCGAGCGCCAGGTCGGGCCGGTTCGTCACCATGGCATCGGCGTCTGGCCCCTGACCGGCCGCCCATGGCGTCTCCACCGTAATGACCTTGGCGCCATGGACTTGCCGCAGCCCCACCAGGCTCGCTGGCGCAACGCCGAGCGCAGCCGCGACACGTGCCCGGTTCGCGGTGACATTCGCGGGATCGTCGCCGCCGAAGAAATTGCAGTTCAGGCTGGCGAAGGGGCCGGTGCTGACGCCGCCGTTGCGGGTAAAAAAGCCGTGTGGCGCCGCAAGCGCAGGATGGAGCAGGCGTTCGGCGGTCATGGTTCGAAGCCGGGTGGGGCGGGGGCGTCAGGTGCGGCGATCGCCAGCGCTTTGAACAGATGGCCCATGCGCGAGGGCGCGGCCAGCCGGTGTGCTGCCTCGTGGAGCACGGTTGCGTGGTCGGGATTTGCGGCCGCCAGCTTTTCGACGCGCTGCCACAGGCCGAGCCGCGTCAGGAATATTCCCTGCGGAACCGGTCCGAACACGGTGGCGGCCGCCGCGCGAGCCGTGTCTGCCAGCGCCGGGAAAGGCACGTGCGCGGTCAGGTCCGCGCTGCCCGGATCGCGTAATGGATCGGCCGGCTTGCCGTTGCGGAGCGCCTGCAATGAATCGCCCGTGGCTGGCACGCCGGGCCCGTAATCCAGCAGCAGGGCCAACCCGCCTTGGCGGGCGATGCGGTCTGCCAACGAAGCCACCCATGCTTCGGCCGCCTCGGCACGTTCCACAACCGTCCCGTCCGCGGCCGCGGCGCCGTATTCTGCTGCGCGCGCAACGAACGCGCCATCTTCAACGAACCGCTCCTGCCACTCGTCCTTGGCGCGCACGAACTGGCGGATCGGCAGCGCATCGAGAAACTCGTTGGCGATCAGGATCAGTGGGCCGTCAGGCAAGTCCGCCAGCGCGGCGTGCCATGCGCCATCCGGCAACAACGCCGCCTGCGCCGCGCGCAATCGTGGCGAGGTCTCAATGAAATGTAGCCGTGCCGCGGCGTGAAAATCGGGCGCGACGCGGGCCGTTGCGCGGCGTCCGTCGGCCATCAGCGTGCCGCGGCCGGGCCCCGCTTCGACGAACAATACCGGGGCCGGTGCGCCCATCTGGCGCCATGCGATCGCTGCCCAGGCGCCCAGCAATTCGCCGAAGACCTGCGAAATCTCTGGCGACGTCGTGAAATCGCGGAACGGATCGTGGGTCGCGTAATAAGCCGCGTTGGCGCGGGCCATGAACACGTCAAGCCGCTCCGCCAATACTCTCCTCCGTGACCGGCGGGCGGCGCAGCGCGAATACCATCAACGCGATTCCCGCCAGCACCATGGGGATGCTCAGCAACTGGCCCATCGTTGCGCCGTCCCACAAATAGCCGAGGAAGGGATCGGGTTGGCGGAAGAACTCGCCGATGATGCGGGCGATGCCGTAGCCGGTCAGGAATACGCCGGTGGTGAGGCCAGGCCGGAAAAACGTGCCGCGGCGCCTGGCGACAGACCATACCACGAGGAACAGCACCAGCCCTTCCAGGAGGGCCTGATAAAGTTGGCTCGGGTGCCGGGGGATCATGTCACCGGCATGCGGAAAGGTCATTGCCCAAGGTAGCCAGAACGGCGCCGGGCGGCCCCATAATTCGCCATTGATGAAGTTGGCGCAGCGGCCGAGGCCGAGGCCGATGGGGCTTACCACCGCCAGGCGGTCCGCGAACGCCAGGACCGGGATCTTGTTATAGAGGCAGAACAGGATGATGGCGGTGGTAACGCCGAGCAGGCCGCCATGGAAACTCATGCCGCCGTTCCAGACGGCGAAGATGGCAAGCGGGTGGGACAGGTAAAGGCTCGGCTGGTAAAACAGGATGTAGCCAAGGCGCCCGCCCAATACGACGCCGAGCGTCGCCCAGGTGAGGAAATCATCCGCCTGCTCGGTCGTTGCGACCGCCGGCGGGCGGCGCACCAGGCGGCGGACGATATACCAGCCGACAACCAGCGCCGTGATATAGGCCAGCGCATACCATCGGATCGAAATCGGGCCGATATGGATCAGCACCGGATCAAAGTTCGGGAACGGTATGACTGCCATCATCGGTATTGGTTCGCCTGGCTCAGATAGTCGCGTACGTAACTTGCCACCCCGTCCTCCAGGCTCATGAACGGCGCGGTATAGCCGGCGGCACGGAGCCGCTCGATACGCGCCTCGGTGAAATTCTGGTATTGCGGGCGCAGCTCGTCCGGCATGTCCACGAATTCGGCCGCGCGCGGCACGCCGGCGGCGTCGCACACTGCATGCGCAAGATCGAGATAGGTGCGTGCCTGGCCGGTGCCGACGTTGAAAATGCCTTCGACCGCGGGATGATCCAGGAGCCAGAGCACGACGTTCACGGCGTCCGCGACGTGAATGAAATCCCGTGCCTGCGCGCCATCCGCGACCCCGGCATGCGTGGAGCGGAACAGGGTCGGCGCGCGACCTTGCGCGACTTCATCGTATTTCACTCTTACGACCGAAACCATGTCGCGCTTGTGATACTCGTTCGGGCCATAGACGTTGAAGAATTTCAGGCCGGCCCATTGCGGTGGCCGCGCGCTGCCGCGGCGGAGCAGGTCCAGCACGCGCAAATCGAAAACATGCTTGGACCAGCCGTAAAGATTGAGCGGCTGCAAGCGCTGGATCAGCGCCGGATCGTCGTCGAACCCCGCGGTGCCATCGCCATAGGTGGCGGCGGAACTGGCATAGATGAAGCGCACGCCGCGGCGGGCGCACCATTCCCACAGGCGAACGCTCATTTCCACATTGGTGCGCCAGACATGGTCGCCGTCGGTCGCGAGGGTCTGGCTCACGGCGGCCATGTGCACCACCGTCTCCAGTGGCGGATGGTCGGCCAGCCAGTCGTCGAGCTCATCCGGCGGCACCATGCGGCCCGGGGGATGGCGCGCGATGTTGCGCCACTTGCCGTTCGTGCCCAGGCGGTCGCAAATGACCGTCTCCCGCCCGCGGGCGTAAAGCTCCCCCTGCAAATAGGAGCCGATGAAGCCGGCGCCGCCGGTGACGAGAATCATGCCCGGGGTTTAGGGCGGCAAATAGGAGGCGGCAATGAGCGATCGGCCCAGGTTTTTCGAGGATCTCGCCGGCGTGGCCGGGGGCGCTATTTCGGCCCTGGCCGGCCTGCGCGACGAAGTGGAGGCGCTGATACGCGCCCGTGTGGATGAGACGATACGCAAGCTGGAACTGGTGCGGCGCGATGAACTCGACGCCGTGACCGAACTGGCGGCCAATGCGCGCGCTGGGCAGGAGGCGGCTGAGGCCCGGCTTGCGCAGATTGAGGCCAGACTAGCTAAGCTCGAAGAAAGATAAGGAAAACTTCTTTTTCTTCAGAATAAGAAGAGTCTTTTCCTAAAGGCTGCGGATGACCGCGCGGTAGGCGTGCCAGGTCGCGTGGCCGGCGAGGGGCAGGGTGACGGCTAGGCCGACGAAGCCGGCGAGCATGCCGGCGGCGGTGAGGGCGACCAGCAGCGCGGCCCAGACGATCATGGCGCCGGGATTGGTTTGCACGGCGTGCCAGGAGGTGGCGACGGCTTCGACCATGCCGACCTTGCGGTCGAGCAGCATGGGCAGGGCGAAGGCGGCGCCGGCAAAGGCGAGCGCTGCGGAGACCGCGCCCATGGCGCCGGCGATGGCGAGGAAGATGTGGCCGTCGGGCGTGAAGAGGGTGCTGTTGAGCAGCATTTGCGCGTCGAGGCCGGCGGTGTCGGGGAAGGTGAGGGCGAAGGCGAGTTGCGAGAGCCGCAGCCAGACCATGAAGAGGGCCAGAAGCGCGAAGCCGACATAGAGCATGGGCCCGGGGTTTTCGCGCCAGGCGGCGAGGGCTCTGGCGAGGCTGGGCTGCCTGCCGGCCTCGAGGTCGCGGGAGATGGCGTACAGGCCGAGGGTTGCCGCGGGGCCCAGCAGCATGAAGCCGGTGGCCAGCGGCAGGAAGAGATACATCATGTGAGTGGCGCGCAGTGCCGCGGCCAGCGCGACGCCGGCCGCGACAAAGATCAGGCCGTAGGCGATGCTGGTACCAGCGCTGGCGCGGAAGTCACGCCACCCGGCGGCGAGCCAGGTGAAGGGCGCGTCGCTCGACACGATGGCGATGGCCAGGGGGTGATCCGCCGGGCGATCAGCCGGGGCGAAGTCTGGTGCGGCCTGGGACTGGGCCATGGGGACGCCTCCTTTGTCGCGTTTTCGGCATATTAGCCTAAACGCAAAAGTTGCGAAACCATGGTTCGGTACCACTGGCGCCGATAATCGTTCTATCTGTGGAGAGGGTTTGCATTGCCAACCCTTTCCGGAT
>DATJOH010000440.1:0-7033 GCA_035507235.1 Acetobacteraceae bacterium | reverse complement strand
GCGCCGCCGGCGGCGGCAATCTGTTCCAGCCCGAATATACGCGCGACGTTGAAGTGGGCGCGAAATATGCCGGCCTGGTGGATGGCATGCCGGTGCGCGTGGATGTCGATGCCTATAATCAATGGATCGATAATGTGCAGCGCGCCGAATTCCCGGTGCCGCCGGGACGTCAGCAATCCATTGCCGTCACCATTAATGTGCCGGCGGCCGAGGTGACGGGACTGGAACTCGACGCAGAAATCAGGCCGGTCGCGTGGCTGGATTTCGGCGTGTCAGGCGCGCTGACCGACGCGCGCTTCGTGCAAGGGCAGAATTCGGCATTGATCTTCGGTCAGCTTTTCGTGTTCAATCCCTATTCCGACACGCCGCGTGCTTCGGGCTCGGCTTTTGCCACGGTGACCTTGCCGACCCCCGAAAATTGGGGCGTCATGGATATCCGTGGCGATATCTATGCCCAAACCAGCATGTATTTCTCAAATAACAACAGCACAATCACGCCGAATACCCGCGTGCCCGGCTACGGGCTGGTAAATCTCCGCTATGACTGGAACCATATCTGCGGTACCAAACTGTCATTCGCGGCCTATGTGAAGAACCTGCTGAACAAGGAGTATTATACCGGTGGCTTTGCCTTAGGCACGTCGCTCGGCATCGACACGGCGGCGATTGGCGTACCGCGTATGTTCGGCGTTGAGATGACCTACGCGTTCTGAGCTACCCAACAATTTCG
This sequence comes from Acetobacteraceae bacterium, assembly GCA_035507235.1. GTDB lineage: Bacteria > Pseudomonadota > Alphaproteobacteria > Acetobacterales > Acetobacteraceae > CAJCIS01. The sequence goes on along the minus strand of DATJOH010000440.1, from coordinate 6,303 downwards.
ACGAGGAACAGTTCGAGGGAGGCTATGATGATAAAAGTTCTTTGCTTCTTTCTTTGAAGAAAGAAGTTTCTTCTTTTCTGAAAAGAGGAAGCAAAAGACTTTTGTTTCATAAGATTATATTACCAAGGGATCGGATCGCCTTTGTAGTCGACATACGCAATGCCCGTGCCAGCGCCTTGGGAAGCGATGACATTCGCCATGCCGCGCACGCTCGTATTGATGTCCAGCGGCGCCTGCGCGCCGCCCATGTCGGTGCGGACCCAGCCTGGGTGCATCAGCAGCACGCGCCGATCCGCGTGCCGCTTCGCGAAACCGATCGCCAGCATGTTCAGAGCCGCCTTGCTGGCGTTGTAAAGATCCATGCCGCCCTCGCTATTCGCGAGGCTGCCTAGGATGCTCGTCATGAAAACGATAGGCCCGCCGGCGACAAGGCAGGGCAGCAACGCCTCCGCGACAACCGGCGGGGCGCAACTATTCACCAGGAATTCGCGGGCCGCCGCGTCCGGCGCGGTTTCATGAATAGGAGCATAGCCGCTACTCGCCTGACCTGCCACCACGAACAAAACGTCCAGGCTGTTCTTCCTGAGCGAAGCGGCAAGGCGTTTGGCCGCGTCAGCATCGGACGTGTCGAGTTTTTCGACGCGCAAGAAATTCGGATGCGCGGCCGCCAGCGATTTAAGGCCTTCTGCCCGATCCGGGTGACGCGCCGTCGCCACGACTTGCCACCCGCGAGATAGATATTCCTCGGTCAAGCCGAGACCAAGGCCGCGCGAGGCGCCGACGAGAAGAATGGTTTTCGCTTTTGATGTCATGTTCAATTCCGTTTCTCTACTAGGCAACGCCGCGCCGTCAGTGCCGGCTCCCGGCTGCCCGAACCAATGCGCGAGCCCGTGCCGCCCTTACAGGCAAAAGTTTTTTGGTCTTTTTTCAACGAAGAACATTCCTTCCTTCTTCCGCCCGCCAAATGCAACGTCGATTGATACTATACGTTAACGCTTAATCCGGCGTAGGCCTGGGCCGCGATTGCTTCGTGGCCAGTTTCTGTCGGATGCAAATGGTCGAAGAACAGGTATTTGTCCTGCGTCGCGCCATGGGCATTCAGGTGACCGCTCAAGGGATTGTAATAGTTGCCGGTCCACACTGGCTTGGTCACGTTCTTGAGGCCGAAGGCGCTTGGATCCGCCACGGCAAAATCGAGCAGCGCGAAGGTATCCACGAGATGAATGCTGAGATTATCCTTTGTAGCCAGTGCCTGCAAATCCGTGAAAAGGTCGTTATTGTATAGCGATAATAATTGGGTCGCGACAGCGGAGTCGCGAGCTTCCGCGGGTGTCTTGCCGAGGTCTGGGACGTTCAGGATGCTGAAATTCCTGGCGCCGACCGCAGCGAGGTCACCGATGAAGCTTATTTCGTTGTTCACCGCTTGCTGCACGTCGGTGGTCGCCTCGCTCGGATTACTTGCATAGGCGGATATCGCGTCGATGACGTCATTGGCGCCGATCGACAGGGTGTACAGCGCATTTGCCTCCGGGTGCGGGTCATCAACCAGGAATTGCGCGAATTGCGAAGGCAGATCGATCGGCAATACGGAATGCAGCACCTCGCCACCGGTTTCAGCGCCGCCATAGGCAAAATCCTTGCCGCCATCGAGGCTCGCCTTCACCGGGCCAAGCCCTAACTGCTTGGCCAGATCCTGCAGCCACAAATTGCCGTTACTGAAACGACCATCCGAATAGATCACCGGCGTGGGCAGTACGCCGTCGCTCGCCGCATAGTCATTGCCGACATCGGAGAGCGAATCGCCGAAGGCGTACAGCGTACTGAAGCTCGGGGAAGCGGAGGAAGCCTCCGGCGACGGCGGTTGGCTCCAATTCGGCGGCGGGGCGCCGAATTGCAGCGCCTGTGGCAGTCCCGGTGTGGAATTGTCGATCATACGTCCTCCGACCACGCTAAGCCCCAACATATTAGCATGCCCGACGAGCGCGGAAACCCCGGACGGGTACGAGAGCAAAAGTCTTCTTGCTTCTTTTTCTTCAGAAAAAGAAGAATCTTCTTCTCATCCCCGTTAGAGCCGCTCGACAATCGTGACGTTGGATATGCCGCCGCCCTCGCACATGGTTTGCAGCCCGTAGCGCCCGCTGCGCGCCTTCAGCGCATGCAGCAAGGTCGCCATCAGCTTGGTGCCGGTTGCGCCCAGCGGATGGCCGAGCGCGATCGCGCCGCCATTCACATTGAGTTTTGCCGGGTCCGCGCCGAGCGCCTTGAGCCAAGCCATCGGGATCGAAGCGAACGCTTCGTTCACTTCAAATAGATCGATATCGTCCAGCTTCATGCCGGCGCGCGCCAGCGCCTTGCGGGTAGCGGGAATAGGTTCCTCCAGCATGATGACCGGATCGCCGCCGGTGACGGTGAGATTGACGATGCGGGCGATCGGGGTCAGGTTGAATTGTTTCAGTGCCGCCTCGTTCGCGACTAGCGCACCGGAAGCGCCGTCTGTCATCTGGCTCGCATTGGCGGCAGTGATGGTGCCGCCTTCCGTAATGGTTTTCACGCCCGCCATGGCTTCCAGCGAGGCGTCCCACCGCACGCCCTCATCCTGCTCGAAAACACCGCCGGGCGTTTTCACCGGCACAATTTCATCCTTGAATGCACCGGCCTTTATGGCGGCGGCCGCGCGCTGGTGGCTCTGCAGCGCGTAGGCGTCCATCGCCTCGCGGGTAAATCCGTATTTGTCGGCGATGGCCTGGGCGCCGAAGAACTGGCTGAACTCGGCGACGCCGTAGCGGTTTTTTATCTTCTGTGACCACGGCCCTTCGCCCAGGCCCGCCTGGGCGTGCAGAGATATGTTGGAACCCATGGGCACGCGGGTCATGCTTTCGGCGCCGGCGGCGATCACCAGGTCCTGGGTGCCGGACATCACCGCCTGGGCGGCGAAATGCAGTGCCTGCTGGGAGGAGCCGCATTGCCGGTCGATTGTCACCGCCGGCACGCTGTCCGGCAGCGACGAAGCGAGTACGAGGTTGCGGCCAAACGCGAAGGCCTGCTCGCCGGCCTGGGTGACACAGCCGACGATGACGTCGTCCACCGCCGCCGGATCAACACCCGTGCGCGCGATCAGGGCATCGAGCACGGCAGCACCGAGGTCCGCGGGGTGCGCGCCGGTAAGCGCGCCCTTGCGCCGGCCGCCGGCGGTGCGCAACGCCTCGACGATATAGGCTTCGGCCATGGTGATTTGTCTCCGATGAAGGGGCGGCTTGGGTGGTGGGGAGATAGCGGGGCCCCGCGACCTCTGGCTAGAACGGGGTCGTAGCAACGCCGGAAGCGCCCGCCCATGTCCGACAAGCCCGTGGGGCCGAACGCCCCCAGCGGAACCCGCCGGCTGGTGGCGCCGGATCTGCTGCCCCTGCTCGATATGTTTCCGAGCTTCGAACTCACCGCTGACGTGCTTGCGTTGGTGCGTTCGGGGGCGGGGATGAAGGGGATGTTGCAGCCGCCACCGCTTTCGCCGGCGCAACAGGCCGTAGCGTGTTTGGAACGTTTCGTGCCGGGCCAAGCCGGCGGGCCGGACGTACGGCTGCTGCTTTACGTGCCGCCCGGCAAGGCGGCGGCGCCGCGGCCGGCTTTCCTGCATCTCCATGGCGGCGGTTTTGTGCTGGGCATGCCGGAAATCAACGATGGGGCGAACCGGGCGTTGGCGGCGGAATTAGGGTGCGTTGTTGCGTCCGTCGATTATCGGCTGGCACCCGAGACGCGTTTCCCCGGTGCCGTGGAGGATGGATATGCCGCCCTCGCCTGGCTACACGCGGAGGCGGAGGCGCTGGGGATCGATCGCGCCCGCATTGCGATCGGCGGCGAAAGCGCCGGCGGCGGCCACGCCGCGTCCTTGGCGATCTGGGCACGCGATCGCGGCGAATATCCGATTTGCCTGCAATTGCTCGATTCGCCGATGCTCGACGACCGCACGGGCAGCATCGGGGAGAGCCACCCTTATTGCGGCGAGTTCGTGTGGACGCCAGCGAATAACCGGTTCGGCTGGAGTGCGCTGCTTGGTGTGGCGGCAGGCGGCGCGGGCGTGCCGCAGGGCGCCGTGCCTGCCCGTGCCGACGACCTGAGCGGATTGCCGCCCGCCTTCATTGCCGTGGGGGCACTCGACCTTTTTCTCGAGGAGAGCATCGAATATGCGCGCCGGCTGATCCGCGCCGGCGTGCCGGCCGAACTGCACGTTTTTCCCGGCGCGTTCCATGGGTTTTCGGTGGCCGGAGGGGACGCGCCGCAGGCGCTGAATTTGTGGCGATTGAAGAACGACGCGCTGGCCCGCGCGTTCTGCCAGCGATAATCCGGGCAGCCAGAGCAGAGGATATTGATCTGATGGATGGAGAGAGAATGCTCGCGACCATACTGCCGGAAGCGAAACTCTATATCGACGGCGTGGCGCGCCGCGCCGCCGGCGATAAAACGTACGACAATATCGGTCCATGGACCGGCACGGTTATCGGCAAGGCAGCCGATGCGTCGGCCGCCGACGTCGAAGCCGCGATTGCCGCCGCGCGGCGCGCGTTCGATACGACGGATTGGTCGACCAACCATAAGCGCCGCCTGGAACTCGTGACGAAGCTGCGCGACCAGTTCATCGCAAATCGTGAACGCCTGGTTGATATTTCGCGGTATGAGGCGGGGGCGGCGCTTGGTGCCGTGCAGCGCGCGCAAGTGCTGATGGCGTTGGACGGTTTCAACGATCTGATCGATCTGTTCCCGGAAATCGAATGGGAGAAGGATCGCGGCACACGCGCCGCAATGGGGTTCGAGAGCCGCCGCAAGACCATCCATGAAGCGGTTGGCGTTGTCGCGGCGATTACGCCATGGAATTTTCCGTTCTATGTCAATATTGCCAAAGTGGTGTCCGCCCTGCTGGCGGGTTGCACGGTGATCCTGAAGCCCGCGCCCGACACGCCTTCGGCTGGCGCCATTTTCGGTGAACTTGCCGCCGCGGCTGGTTTCCCCCCGGGCGTTTTCAACGTCATAATCGGCGCTGATCCGGTTATGGCGGGCGAAATGCTGGTGACGGATCCGCGCGTCGATCTGATCACGTTCACCGGCTCGACTGGCGTCGGCAAACGCATCATGGAGAAGGGCGCGGCGACGCTGAAGCGGGTATTTCTGGAGCTTGGCGGCAAATCGGCGAAGATCGTACTGGATGACGCGCCCGATTTCGCGCGTGAGGTGATGCAGTCGATTCTCGTCTTCCATGCGGGCCAGGGGTGCGCCGTGCAATCGCGCCTGCTGGTACCGCGAAGCCGTTACGCCGAGGCGACGGCGGCGCTGAAAATGGCCTATGCTGGCTACGCCGACAAGTGGGGGGATTTCGACGATCCCAATAGCCTGATGGGCCCGGTTATCTCCGCGCGGCAGTTGGAACGGGTGAAGAGTTATATTGACCTTGGTAAGAAGGAGGGTGCGACGCTGCTCGCAGGTGGGAACCTTCGCCCCGATATGGGCAGCGGCTACTTTATCGAGCCCACCTGTTTCGTTGATGTCACCAATGATATGCGGATTGCCCAGGAGGAAATCTTTGGGCCCGTGCTGGTGGTGATCCCCTTCGAGGACGATGAAGATGCCATCCGGATCGCCAATGACAGCGACTACGGCCTGTCGGGCAGCGTCGTCTCCGCGGATTTCGATCGCGCAATGCACGTGGCGAGCCGGGTGCGAACCGGCACGATGTCGGTCAATGGCGGCGCCTGCGTCGCGGGCGATTTGCCGTTCGGCGGCTACAAGCTTAGCGGCGTCGGCCGTGAATGGGGCATTGAGGGCATCGAGGAATATCTCGAAACCAAGACCCTCGCCTACCGCGTGTAAGGCCCGGTAATTGCGCGCCGCCCGTTGCTCATGACAAGGAAGAATAAATGCACTTCGCCGAGCGCTATGGCCCATGGGCGGTGATTGCGGGTGCTTCCGAGGGCACGGGACGCGCTTTCTCCCGAAAGGTCGCGGCGAAGGGCGTCAACTGCATTCTGATCGCCCGCCGCGAAGGCCCGCTTGCTGAACTTGCAAGCCGCCTTCGGGCGGAGAGCGGGATCGAATGCCTGACCGCAACCATCGATCTGACGGCGGCCGATGCCACCGAGCAGATCATTGCCGCTGTCGGGCCGCGCGATGTGGGCCTGTTCATTAACAATGCCGGCGCCGATCCGAATGGCGCGCATTTTCTAGATAAAGCTATCGCAAATTGGAACGAGCTTGTCGCGCGCAATGTGCTGACGACGATGCGCGCCTGCTACCATTTTGGTGGCAGTATGCGTCAAC
>DATJOH010000439.1:0-10345 GCA_035507235.1 Acetobacteraceae bacterium | reverse complement strand
ACTTGTCCCCAGCGGGGTCCAGGGGCAGAGCCCCTGGTCTTTTTCAGTAGGTCTTCCCAGCGAGCATTTCGAAATGTTCCGCCAGAGGCCCCAGCGCATCCGCCGGCATGAACTGCAGGCCGCCGAGGATGATGATCACGCCCATCAGCAGCCCCACGAACAGCAACCCAGTGGTCGGGAACGTGCCCGCGCTTGGTGGCAGTTTTGGCTTTGCCGCGAGCGAGCCCGCGATTGCCATCACCGGCACCATGAAGCCGAAACGACCCAGGATCATGGCAAGCCCGAGGCCGAAATCGAGCAGCGGCGTATCGGCGGACAGGCCCGCCATGGCGCTGCCGTTATTCTCCGTGGCCGATGTCCAGCCATAGAGCATTTCGGACAGGCCATGCGGTCCCGCATTCGTCAGCGACGCCAGGCCGCTGGCCGTGGTGATCGAGTAACCGGCGCCGCCGAGAATGCACAGCGTCAGGATCAGCACCGCCAGCATGGCGAGCTTTATTTCCCGCGCCTGCACCTTCTTGCCGAGATATTCCGGCGTGCGCCCTACCATGAGCCCGGCGACGAATACCGAGAGCAACGCGAACACCACGATGGTATATAATCCGGACCCGACCCCGCCAGGCGTCACTTCGCCAAGCTGCATCAGGAACATCGGCACCAGGCCCGCCAACGGCATGTAGCTGTCAGTGAAACTATCGACCGCACCCGTGGATGTGCCGGTGGCACTCACATTGAACACATCGGAGGTCGCGACGCCGAAGCGCACTTCCTTGCCTTCCATGTTGCCCATGGCAGGATTGACACCGAGATGCGCCATCAGCGGATTGCCGCCGGACTCCGCCGTGTAGGCGCACGCCGCGCCCAGGCACAGCAACACCGCCATGGCGTAGAACAGCGCCCGCCCCTGCTTCTTTTCGCCAACGACATGGCCGAGCATGATGGCCAGCGAAAACGCGATCAGCAGGTCGAGAATGTTTTCCACCAGGTTGGTCAGCGCGGTCGGATTCTCGAACGGATGCGAGGAGTTGGCGTTGAAAAAGCCGCCGCCATTGGTGCCGAATTCCTTGATCGCCTCCTGAAACGCGACCGGCCCAAGCGCGATTGTCTGATTGGCGCCTTCCAGGGTGGTGGCACTGGCGTAGGGCGAAAGGTTTTCCGGCATGCCGCTGGCAATGAAGAACACCGCGCAGACCACGACCACCGGCAGCAATATGTAGAGTGTGCAGCGCGTCATATCGGCATAGAAATTGCCGAGTGTCTTCAGCCCGCCGCCGGCGAAGGCGCGCATCACCGCGACCGCGGCGGCAATACCGCTGGCGGCCGAGAGGAAATTATGTACCGTCAGGCCGATCATCTGCGCGCCGTAGGAAACCTGCGATTCCGGCGAATAGGCCTGCCAGTTGGTGTTGGTCACGAAACTCGCGGCCGTATTGAACGCGAGCCGCGGCGACATGCCGGTAATGCCCTGCGGATTCCACGGCAGATAATATTGCAGCCGCAGGATGGCATAGAGCAGCAGGAAATGCAGCGCATTCAGCAGCAGCAGCGCGAACACGTATTCCTTCCAGCCCATGCCGCGCTTCGGATCAACGCCGGAAGCCGCGTAAAATCCGCGTTCCACCGGCGCAAGAACCGGCGTGAGCCAGGTGCGCTCACCGGCAAACACAAGCGACATATATTTGCCGAACGGAAACGCGAGCGCGAGCACGATCGCGAGCGGGAGCGCGAGCTGCGCCCAGCCGAGGAAACTCATGTCGGTTGCTTCCTAGAAATCTTCGGGACGCACCAGCGCCCAGACGAGATAGATGAGCATCAGGGCGGAGACGGTACCGCCAACGAGCAGGTCGAGCATCAGATGCGCTCGCACAGTTCGGCATAGGCAGCCATCAGCAAGATGGTCCCCGTGCCGAGGATCATGACAAACAGGTCGTACAAGGCTTGGCCCTCCTTGGCGATGTGTCAGATAGAGCGGCATCGGTAAGGGGGTCATGGGTTTCCCGCCCGGCGCGCATAAAGCCGGCATAAAGTTGCACGGCTGGCGCCTCCCAATCTTGTCCGGCGGATACGGGATGGCGATTAGGGCATTGATACGCATCAACCACGCGGCGGTTTGCCTGATTGCGCCGCCCATGGTTCGATGCGCTCCCAGGGAAGATGGCCATGAACGAAGCGGACCCGATCGCGAACCAGGCGCAGTTTGAATACTGGAACGATCAGGGCGGGCGGGCCTGGGCGGAACTGCAGGCCGTGCTGGACCGCCAAATCGCCCCGCTTGGCGTGCGTGCGCTGGCCGCTTTGGCGGTCACGCAGGGCGAACGGATCCTGGACGTCGGGTGCGGCTGCGGCGACACCTCGCTGGACCTGGCGCGCCGCGTTGGCCCTTCCGGCGCGGTCACCGGCATCGACCTCTCGTCGCACATGCTGGAGGTCGCCAAGACCCGCGCCGCCGGCCTCGCCAACCTCCGCTTTCTGCAGGCCGACGCCCAGACAGTGAGTTTCGAAACACCGTTCGATGCCGCCTTCTCGCGCTTCGGCGTGATGTTCTTCGCCGATCCGGTGGCGGCCTTCCGCAATATCCACGCGGCGCTCCGCAACGGCGGACGCATCGGCTTCGTGTGCTGGCGCGCGCCGGCCGAGAATGTGTGGATGATGGCGCCGCTGCAGGCGGCGCTACGCTACGTGCCGCCGCCACCGCCCGACGATCCGGAGGCGCCTGGGCCGTTCGCCTTTGCGCGACCGGAGCGGATACGCGCAATCCTGACCGACGCCGGTTTCACCGATCTGCGCATCGAAGCCTGGAACCAGGACGTTGGCGGCTTCGATCTAAAAACCGCCGTCATGCTGGCGCTGCGCGTGGGGCCGCTCGGCCGCATTCTGCGTGAGGCGCCGGAGCATAGGGAGAACGTTACGGGTGCCGTCAGGGACGTGCTTGCCGGCTACGATACGGCGGACGGCGTGAAAATGCCGTCCGCCAGTTGGATCGTCACCGCACGACGGGACTAGAAGCTTTCAGATATTTGTCGAACCAGGCGACCACGCGCCGCTCGAAATCGGCAACATGCTTCGGATCGTGCATCCCGTGGCCCTCGCCGGGATAGATCACGCCTTCCGTTGGCACGCCCAACGCATTCAGCGCGTGCCAGAATTCCTCCGTCTGCGGCGCCGGGCATTCGATGTCGCGCTCCCCCACCACTTCCAGCGTCGGCGTGCGGACATTCTTGATGTAGGTGAGCGCGGAAGATTTCGCGTAAATCGCCGGGTCGTCATACACCGACGCGCCGAAATACGGTATCATCCAGGCATCGATGCCGTTCTCGCCGTAATAGCTTTCCCAGTCGCTGATGCCGGCGCCCGCCACGGCGGCGTGGAAACGATGCGTTTGCGTCACACCCCACATCGTCATGAAGCCGCCATAGCTCCACCCCATCAGGCCCAGCCGCTGCTCATCGATCGGCGCCTGCTTTTCCACCGCCGTGATGCCGGCAAGGATGTCACGCAAATCGCCGTGCCCCAGATCGCGCACATTCGCCTGCGCGAACGTCTCGCCCTGGCCAAAACTGCCGCGCGGATTGGGCAGGAAAATGGCGTAGCCAGCCTCGAGCAGGCTGTTGCCAAGGCCGGTGCCGGCAAATCGCGGTTCCGCGGCCGCGCCCGGCCCACCATGCACGTCCGTCAGCAGCGCCAGTTTTCCGCCCTCGTTTGCGTTCTTGGGCAGCAGCAGCCAGCCCTGAACGGAATAGCCTTCATTCTTCCATTTGATGCTGGCAGCGGTTGCGGCAACACTCAGGCCGGCGTTGGCATGCGTGAGATCATGCCAGGCGCCGATGCGGCCAACTTCAATTTCCGGCGCCGTGACAAAGCTTTCGTGCACCGCCGCGGTGTCGCCCGCGGCACAGGCGGAAGAGACCGGCTCGTCGCCGGCGAGAAGCTCCTCCTCGCTGCCTGCCAGTTGCCGCGGCGTGGCGCCTGGCGCGGACGATAGCGAAACAAGCTCGCGCTCTCCGGCGGCGAGTTCGGAGGCAAGCAGCGTTTTGCCGTCGCACGCCCACGCAAGCGCGGTCACCGTCGCCGCAAGTTTCGGGGTAAGATCGGTTGGTCGCGCGCCGGGCTCATCGAGCGGCAGCAGATAGGCATCGCCGCCGGTCGAACCGAAATCGCTCATGATGCCGCCGATGAAGGATACGCTTTTGCCATCCGGCGATATGCGCGGGTCAGCAAGCTGCTGCCGCGCATTCGCTTGCGTATAGAGCACCGTCGCTTGCGCGGAGTTGCGATCAAAAGCGTAAAGCTTCGCCACCCACCAATTATTGTCGCCGTCGCCATGCGCCGCGGTGCCGACAAAGCCGCTCTCATCCGGACGCCAATCATACTCATAGACGAACAAATCCGGCGGCGAGGCAAAGCTCACTGCGCCGTCCTTGCCGATAATGGCGATGCGCTGCTCATGCACGTCCGCCCCGAGCACGCCGGCCACCGGCGCGCCGGCTTCCACCGCGCCGACTTCCTTTTCGGCGCCCGGAATAACCAGCGCGGCCAGCGTGCCGCGCCGACTGAAACGTAACGAATCGGCCGTGCCCTTGATGGCCGCAAGCCGCTTCGGCGCGCCGCCCGCTGGCGCCACTTCGTAGATATCGTAATCATGGCTGCCTGGCTTGCGCAGCGCGAAGGCCAGCCGGGAACTGTCCGGCGCCCAGGCCGGCGAAACCGGCGTGCATTGCGGCACGGCGCCGCACGGCAACGGGATGTCGGTCGCGGCGCCGTCCGCGACGGCCCGTATCACCAGGTGCTGAATATCGACCGCCCCGGAAGGCGTTGCGTCGCCTTCGACCGACGCGACATATTTGCCATTCGGCGAGAGGGCGATGGACAAGAATTGATGCACCGGCCGTCCATATGCGCTGGTGCAGCAAAGGAGCGCGGCAAGCGTGATCCGCTTCATGGTGATTTCCAGGACAAGTCTGGCATTGAGTTGCCCCAGGACAGGGTGGCTTGCAAGCGTCGGCGGTTTGACGCCGCTGACGCGCGAGCATCGCAAACAAGGCAACATGCAAGGAAGGAAGCAGTTCTTTTTTGAAAAAAAGAACCAAAAAACTTTTATCCGTTTCGGGCAGCATCCGTATCCGCCGATTTGGCCTGGCTGGTGGAAGCCACTGATAAAAGTCTTTTGCTTCTTTTCTTCAGAAAAGAAGTCCTTTCCTGCCTGTCCTCCTTGTCGCCCACCTATGGTGAGTGCGCAGGCCTCACATAGCGACTAGTACCGCAAGGGCACGCGCTAATCCGCATTCATCCCACGATCCCGCGTGGCGAGCAGGCGCTTTATGTGGTCGTGCACAATCCGGTGGTCGTAGGGTTTGCCCAATGTCGGCCCCTCCTCGCAGAGATCGCCTGCTCGCGCCGCTGCCGTGGTCAATGAACCCGCGAGGATGATGGCAACGTCGGGGCAGGCGCGCCGCATCCAGGCCGCCAGCGCGAAGCCGTTCTCGCCGGGCGCATCCACGTCGGCGAGCACCACATCGATTGGTGCGAATTTGTTGGCCAGCAACTGCCGCGCTTCCGCGGCGTCGAGCGCTTCCAGCACCCGATAGCCGCATTCGCGCAAATACTCGGCCAGTCCGTGACGGATGATGATATCCGGCTCCACGATCAGCACGCAGCGCAGGCTCATGCGGCCTATCCCTCGGCGGCGGCGAGCAGCCGTGCAACCGAGCCGACCGCCTGGCCGATGTCATAAGGTTTGGCGAGAAAGGCGTCAGCCACCCCAATCTCCGCCGGGCCGGCATCGCCGGAAGCGAGGATCACCGGCACACCGGGAGCGTGCGCCCGGATCCAGCCCGCCAGTTGCGCCCCGTTCATCCCACCCGGCATGCGTAGATCGGAAAACAGCAGATCAACACCTCCGCCACCGCGCACATAAGCTTGGGCTTCCGCGGCGCATCCCGCCTCAATCACCTCGTAGCCGGCCTGGCGCAACGCATCCGCCACTTCAACGCGGATCAGCACTTCGTCTTCCACCACCAGTATGCGCGCCACCGGCCGCTGGGATGCCTCATGTGCCGCTGGCACCATGCATCTTCTCCCCCGACAGTGCCACTAAACCCTTGGCAACCCGGTGAAGTTCCAGAACCATCCGGCATCACGCCAAACCGTTGACGTGCGTCAACGCGGCGCCGTGGCGGCCACGTTATTCAGCCTCCAGTTCTCGTGAAGGAGCCGTGCCATGCTCGCACAAGATGTCATGACAAGTTCGGTGCTCACCGTGACGCCGGACACAAAGCTAGCCGATGCGGCGCACCGCATGCTGGATGCGCATATCAGCGGCCTTCCGGTGGTGGACGAAGCCGGCAAACTGGTGGGCGTGCTCACCGAGGGCGATCTGCTGCGCCGCTGCGAAACCGATACCGAGGCGCACCGCTCCGGCTGGATCGATCTGCTGCTGGGTCCCGGCCGCCTCGCCAGCGAATATGTCCGCGCCCATGCCCGCACGGTGCGTGATGTGATGAGCGAGAATCCGCTCACCGTTACCGAGGACACGCCCCTCGCCGACGTGGTGAAGCTGATGGAGCGGCGCCACATCAAGCGCGTGCCGGTGATGCGCGGTGCGGCCATGGTGGGCGTGGTCAGCCGCGCGGACATCGTGCGCCTGCTGGTAAAGCGGCTTGACGAGCAGCCGACCGCCGCCGGCGACGATGTCGCGATCCGCGATGCCGTGTGTGCCGAACTGTCACATGCGCGGTGGGCGAATGCGCACAACGTCACGGTGGACGTGCGCAAGGGCGTGGTGACGCTGGAAGGCGTGCTGTTCAATGAGGCGCTGCGCCCCGCACTGCGTGTCGCCGCCGAAAACGCGCCCGGCGTCGTCCGTGTCGAGGATCACATGGTGTGGGTGGAGCCTGTCACCGGCGCGGCACTCGGCGCCTGAGGCAGTTTTCAGTTATCAGTTTCCAGTTTCCAGACGACTGGCCAATGCGTGCAACTCGCTCGGCCCTGGGAACTGAAAACTGCGCACTGATCAGCCGCCTTCCGCAAGCCGGGTAAGCCGGGCGCGGTCCAGAATGACGATCTCCGACACGGAGGGCAGCGAGACCAGGCGTTCGGTTTTAAATCGCGTGAATGTACGGCTGACCGTTTCGATCGTAAGGCCGAGATAATCCGCGATATCCGTTCGCGTCATCGGCAAATGCAGCACGGTGCGCGGCGGCGCGCACGGCGCGTCCTCGCGCGAGATGTTAATCAGGAACGACGCCAGCCGCTCGCGTGCCGTCTTGCGCCCCAGCAGCAGCATTTGCTCCTGTGCCGCAACGAGCTCGTTGCCTGCCGTTGCCAGCAGGCGTTTTTCCATGGCCGGAAAATCCTCGAGCAGCGCGTAAAGTTTCGTCCGCGCGAAGCGGCATACCCGCACGCGGTCGATGGCCTCGGCGGAAAACCCGTACGTGTCGGAAACCGCGAGGCCCAGGAAATTGCCGGCACGCGAAAATCCGGTGATCTGCCGCCGCCCGTCCGGCAGCAGCTTGTAAAGTCGCGCGGTGCCGCCAGTCATATTGAAAAAGTGATCGGCCTTCTCACCTTCCTCGATGAAGCTTTGGCCGGGCTCGTAATGCTGCACCACGGCGACACGGGCGAGCTTGTCGAGGTCCGAATCGTCCACCGCGGCGCACACGCTGAGTGGCCGCGCTTCGCAATTTGCACACGGATCACTGGCATGTGCGCGATCCATTATCACCGGCCGGCGCTGCTCCATGAGCATAGTCTATCCCGATCTCGCATCCCTGGTTCGCAAATATAGGGCGCGCAACGTCGATTGCATCCACATGCGACCGTTGCTGTGGTGAACAATTTTTTGACGCAGGTCAAGGCATACTTGCCGACAATACCGCGAAATTCACTTCTCAGAGCCAGCGGTTCACATCATGCAAGAATTCCAAGTCGCGCCGCTCCGGCCGGCGGAGGCGCGGCTCGTCTATCCGCTGGTGCAGGCATCCGAGCCAGCGGTGACCCTGGAGTCCTGGCTCGCCTTCGTCCGCCGCATCACCCATCGCCGCGCCGACCGCGTCGGCATCATGGCCGCGACCCGCGCCGGCCAGCGTTTCCCCTGCGGCATTTTCTGCTATCGCTGCCACGAGGATCTGGCGCTGGGCCCGGTGGTGACGGCGGATTATTTCGTGGCCGTTGATATCCTTGATCCCAAGCCGGTGGTTCGCGCCATGGTGCGCGAGCTGGAGAGCTTGGGAGAACGGCTGCAATGCCAGGCGGTGCGAAGCGTCATCCACGCCAACGAGGACGAGGTCGCCACATGCCTCAGGCGCAGCGCGCACCAGGTGGCGACCACCAATTTCGTCAAACTCCTGGGACACCCGGCGGCGTGCGCGGCGGCATCGCCCATTCCGCCGCGGTCGCCGGCTTCCTCCCCTGGCTCCTCTGGCGCAAGCAAAGCCATATCCTCGCGGAGCTCGGCCCGGGGCTGATTACCGGCGCCGCGGATGATGATCCGAGCGGCATCGCAACCTATTCGCAGGCCGGCGCGCAATTCGGGTACGGCCTTGGATGGAGCGTGCTGCTCTCGCTGCCCTTCATGGCGGCGGTGCAGGAAATCAGCGCGCGCATGGGCCGCGTCACCGGCCACGGCCTCGCGGAAGCCTTGCGCCGCTACACGCCTTGGCCGGTTTTGGCCTTCATTCTCTCGCTCCTCGCCATCGCAAACGTGCTCAATCTTGCGGCCGATCTCGGCGCCATGGGCGAAACGGTACGCCTGCTGATCGGCGGCAGCGGCGCCGCCTACACGGTCGTCCTGGCGCTGATCTGCGTCGCCGCGGAAATCTGGATGACGTATAAACGTTACGTCCGCCTGCTGAAATTCCTCACCCTCTCACTGCTCAGTTATTTCGCGCTCCTCACAGTCGTGCATGTGGACTGGCGCGCGGTGGCGCTGGGCACGTTGCTTCCCCGCATGGAACTCACGCGCGACGCCGCGCTCACGCTGGTCACCGTGCTCGGCACCACCATCAGCCCCTACCTGTTCTTCTGGCAGGCCGCCGAGGAGGCGGAGGACGAGGCGCAGGAAACCGACCCGCGGCCGTTGCGCGACCATGCCGGCGACGCGCCGGCGCAACTACATCGCATCGAATTCGATACATGGTTCGGCATGGCCTATTCCAATTTCGTGGCGCTCGCCATCATGGTCGGGTGCGCTGCCACCCTGCATGCGCACGGCGTGACCACGATCAACACCGCCGAGGAAGCCGCGACCGCGCTCGCGCCGATCGCCGGGCATTTCGCCACCTGGATTTTTGCTCTTGGCATCATTGGCACCGGCCTGCTCGCGATCCCTACCCTGGCCGGCTCGCTCGCCTACGCGCTTGGCGAGGCCTTTCACTGGCGCACCGGGCTGTCCCTGCTGCCGCACGAGGCCCGCACCTTCTACGCCGCTATCGCCATCGCGACGCTTCTCGGCGTGCTGATCGTATTCTCTCCCCTCAGTCCGATGCGCGCCCTGTTCTGGTCGGCGGTGGTCAACGGCGTCGCCGCGGCACCGATGATCGTTGCGATGGTGGTGCTGGCGTCGCGCGCCGACATCATGGGCGACCTGGTGCTGCCGTTCTGGCTGCGCGCGCTGGGCTGGCTGGGCGCCGCGCTGATGGCCGGCGCGACAGTGGCAATGGTAGCGCTATAGAAGAAAGGCTTCTTTTTTGAAAAAAAGAAGCAAAAAACTTTTGTCTGTTAAGGGGTTATGGCCCGTTGACGTGGGTATCTCGACGACGAGCCGACGCGAAGCCTAGCGCGTCTCTTGACATTGGAGAGCAGTTATACTAACATTGGCCCATGTAGCGTGCCGGCGCTTCATTTTAGCCAATCTCGTATTTTTATAACGTAAATGGAAAGGGTTGGCATAGCCAACCCTTTCCATCGTGATAACAAAATCCGGATTCAGGCGGGCGTTCAGCCGCCAAAATGGAATTTCAGCTTCGCACCGTAGAAGCACGGCGGCCCGAGATTCGCCGTCTCGAACCCGGTGTCGCCGTAGATGCCAGGGATGTAGGTGTAGTATTTCTGCTGGGTGACGTTGGTGGCGAAGAACGTGAGGTCGAACTGCGACCCCATGATGGACGTCCAGTTGGCGTTGAGGTCCAGCAAGTGGCGCTCGCCCAGCAGGCTCAGGCCGGCGACGGGCGCGTATAGCCTGTCGGTATAGTTCGAGACTTGCGTGCTGGTGTAGGTAAAGGTGGCGCCGAATGAGATGCGCCCGATATCGGGGCTGAGCGGCAGGGTATAGGTTCCGTTCAAGGCGAGCTTGTTCTTTGGCGAAAGGGCGAGGGGATCGCCTGGCTCGATCAAGTCGGCAAGTTTATAG
>DATJOH010000438.1:0-3272 GCA_035507235.1 Acetobacteraceae bacterium | reverse complement strand
CCTCATCGGCATAATCTGCGGGCAGGAAGGTGCGCGCATTGGCGCCGACGGCGCGGAGGCGTTCGAGCACATCCACCGATTCCGGTCCGTGGTCCTGGTTCACCACGCCCAAGGTGACATTCTTGATGTTGCCCCCGAACGCGTTGCCCAGAATCACAAGTTGCACCAGCGGCAGCACCAGAGAAGCAAAAAGCAGCGCCGGACTGCGGCGGAATTTGCGCATGTCGCGTTCGACTAATGCCAAAGCGCGCCTCATTTAATGACCTCCTTGCCGGCCGCGAGCCGCGGGAGCCGCGGTTTCGGGCATCTCCGTCAACCCGTGACCGGTGTAATGCAGGAATACGTCGTCGAGAGTCGTGGATTGCACCGAAAGCGCCTACAGCTCGAGCTTGCAGCGCTGCGCCAGTTCGATCAGTTCCTGCGCCGACGCCGGACCGCGGTCGCTCGAAACGCGATAGGTGGCCGACCCGAGCGCGCGCACCGATTTCACCGCCGGCAATTTTTCGAGATCGGCCGCGCCGTTGGGCAGATCGGGTTCGAATTGCAATTCGATGCGGCTCGCTCCGGGCACCGAAGACTTCAATGAGACCGGCGTGTCCATGGCCACGATCTTGCCCTTATCCACGATGGCCAGCCGGTCGCAGAGGCGGTCGGCTTCGTCCATGTAATGGGTGGTGAGAAACAGCGTGCGGCCTTCCTGCGCGCGCAGCTTGGTGATCATTTCCCACACCGAGATGCGCGAGACGGGGTCGAGGCCGGTGGTGGGCTCGTCGAGGAAAAGAATTTGCGGATTGTGCACCATGCCGCGTGCAATCTCCAGGCGCCGCCGCATGCCGCCGGATAGCGTGGACGCCAGCGCGTTGGCGCGGTCCACGAGATTCACCGCTTCCAGCAGTTCCTCGGTGCGGCGGCGGCGCTGCGCTCCGGTGATGCCGAACAGGCGCGCGTGGATGCCGATGTTCTCCGCGCAGGTAAGCTCGGGGTCGCTGGTCATATTCTGCGGAATGACGCCGATGCTGCTGCGCACCGCGTTGGGGTCGCGAATGATATCGTGCCCGGCCACCATCGCGGTGCCGCTGGTGGGGGGCACGAGCGTGGTGAGCATGCGGATCAGCGTGCTTTTCCCCGCGCCATTCGGACCGAGCAGGCCGAAAATCTCGCCCCTTTGCACCGCGAAGCTGACGTTATCCACTGCCAGCAACTGGCCGAAACGTTTGCTGATGCCGCCTACGTCGATGGCGGTGCCGTCCTGGGTTGGCGTTTCCATGGCTAATCCTTCGCGGCGCTGGCCACCGGGTGCGGCGGCAGGGCCGGCACCGGCAGAATTACCCACGCCGTCATACCCAACGGAAGCTGGCCATCGGGATTGGGAACCTTGATGCGGATGGCCACGGTTTTGATATCGCGCTTGGTGCGGCTGACGTCGCGCTGCGTAGCGAAATCGGCTTCCACTGCCTTGTAAATCACGGGGCCGGCGATTTCGGCGCCGGAAGGCAGGCGGACGGTGAGATTCTGTCCCATCTTGATGAGATCGGCATAAGTTTCTTCCACGTCGGCATCCACCCACGTGGAACTCAAATCGAACAAAGTGACGATCGGGTTGCCGGGATTCACCACCTCGCCCTGCCGCGCCGCGCGCAGCGTCACGATACCGCTCGCCGGCGCGTAGATGCGCGTCTGGTCGAAGCGTGCATTGGCGGCCGCCGCGTTGGCCTCCGCCTGCGCGGCCGCGGCGCGCATGGCGTCGGTCTGCCGCTCCTGCACGGTGATCTGGCGCTCCTCGTTTTGCGCGTCGGCCAATTCGGCGCGAGCGGCCGCGACGGCCCGCTGCGTCGCCGCGGCTCCCGCTTCCGCCGACGCCACGGCCTTCCTCGCGGCCTCAACCGCGGCTTCCGCCGCCTGCTGGTTCGCCTTGGCGGAATCGAGATCGGTGCGGGCGCTCACCAGGTCCTGCGGAGGGTTGATGTCCTTCTCCACCAGAGGGCGGATGCGATTGAAATTGTCCTGCGTCTTGGCAACCGACGCCTTGGTCTGCTCCACCTGCGCCTGTGCCTGCTGCAATTGCGCCTGTGCCTGCGCGGCCTGCGCCTGGTTCTGTTGCAATTGCGCCTGCGTCTGCTCCACCTGCGCGGCGGCCTGCTGCACTTTCGTGGGCAGCGTGCTTTCGAGCAGCTCCGTCTGCGCGGCCGATTGCTGCGCGTTGTATCGTGCCTGGGCGATGGCGTGCCCGGCCGCTCCCTGGTCGGCGCGCAGCTCGTCCTGATCCAGAACGGCGATGAGGTCGCCGGCCTTCACGCGCTGGCCGTCGTCCACCGCCAGGCTGTCGATGCGGCCGGTGATTTTGCTGCCCACCACCACTTCGTTGCCGTCGACGGTGCCGGTGAGGACGAGGGTCTGCGGCCGCGGCCGCTCCTCCCACCAGATGAGGGCGGCGATGGCGACAAGAATCGTGAGAATGACGATGCGGCGTTTCATGCGGAAGACCTCAGAAATCGATTGTACACCAAATGATTTGGTTTTCAAAGTAATTGCCGGACGCCCGTGCGCGAAGCGGCTACTGCCTCAGGGTATGATCGCGACGCTTCAGAATCGCGGATTTATCGGCGAACGCCGGGAGGAAACCGGCGAATGGCGGATTGGCGGGGATGCGAGTAGAGAAGAATGTTCACCGCGGAGACGCGGAGACGCTGAGGAGAAGAAAGAAACATCGCCGGCGAGGTTGCGGGCGCATCGTCTTTCCCGACGAGAGGTGGCGGAGGTCACGGAGTTGGCCGCCTGCGGGCGGCCTTTCAGCGGCTTCGTCGCGGCGCGATGCCGGCACGTGCCGCTCTACACACGCACGAACCAGCCGCGGCGGAACAGGAACCAGGCGAAGAGCCAGGGCACCAGGACGTACGCGATGGCATAGATCAGCGATGCGTCGTATGGCCCGCCGAGCGAGGCGAAGACGTGGCTGTAAATCCACCCGCGCAGCGACACGCTGGCGGGGATGCGACTGGAAAAATGTTCACCGCGGAGACGCGGAGACGCTGAGGAGAAGAAAGAAACACCGCCGGCGACATTGCGGGCGCATCGTCTTTCCCGACGAGAGGTAGCGGAGGTCACGGAGTGGGCCGCCTGCGGGCGGCCTTTAGCGGCTGCCGGCCGACAGGTGCGAGAAAACTCTCGGCAAGTTCGATAGCGGCGGGTCCGAATGGCGTGCCCGAGATTCAATACATACCTCCCTCGGACTTCGGACGGGTGGGCGCGCGGCCTTCGCGGGTGGTGCAGGC
>DATJOH010000437.1:0-12035 GCA_035507235.1 Acetobacteraceae bacterium | reverse complement strand
CTGGCCGCCGAGCCGCCCCTCGGTACCGACCTCGCGCGCGACACGCGTGACCTCGCCGGCGAAGGCATTGAGCTGATCGACCATCGTATTGATGGTCTGCTTCAGTTGCAGGATTTCACCGCTGACATTCACCGTGATCTTTTTCGAAAGATCGCCCTGCGCCACCGCCGTTGCCACTTCGGCGATGTTGCGCACCTGGCCGGTGAGATTCGACGCCATGGAATTCACGCTGTCGGTCAAATCCTTCCAGGTGCCGGCGACGCCGGAAACCTGCGCCTGGCCGCCGAGCCGCCCTTCGGTGCCGACTTCACGCGCCACACGCGTCACCTCCCCGGCAAACCGGTTCAACTGGTCCACCATCGTATTGATAGTTTCCTTCAGTTGCAGGATTTCGCCGCTGACATTGACGGTGATCTTTTTCGACAGGTCGCCATTGGCGATGGCGGTGGAAACCTCGGCGATATTGCGCACCTGCGCGGTCAGGTTCGATGCCATGGAATTGACGCTCTCCGTCAAATCCTTCCAGGTGCCGGCAACACCCATCACGTTTGCCTGACCTCCGAGGCGCCCGTCCGTGCCCACCTCGCGCGCGACGCGCGTCACCTCGCCGGCAAAGGCGTTCAACTGATCGACCATCGTATTGATGGTTTCCTTCAGTTGCAGGATTTCGCCGCTGACATTGACGGTAATCTTTTTCGAAAGATCGCCGCCGGCAATGGCGGTGGCCACTTCGGCGATATTGCGCACCTGGCCGGTCAGGTTGCCGGCCATGGAATTGACACTGTCGGTCAGATCCTTCCACGTGCCGGCAACACCCGGAACCTGTGCCTGGCCGCCGAGCCTGCCTTCCGTGCCGACTTCGCGTGCCACGCGCGTCACTTCGGATGCAAAACCATTTAGCTGATCCACCATCGTGTTGATGGTGTCCTTCAACTCCAGGATCTCGCCCCGCACGTCCACGGTTATCTTGCGCGAAAGGTCGCCGCGCGCCACCGCGGTCGTCACCTGGGCGATGTTGCGCACCTGATCCGTCAGGTTGCCGCACATCGCATTCACGCTGTCGGTAAGATCCTTCCAGGTGCCCGCAACACCGGGGACCAACGCCTGGCCGCCGAGCTTGCCTTCCGTGCCCACTTCACGCGCAACCCGGGTCACCTCGGAGGCGAAGGAACGCAACTGATCCACCATCGTGTTGATGGCTTCCTTCAGTTGCAGAATTTCGCCGCGTACATCCACGGTGATTTTTTTCGAAAGATCGCCGTTTGCCACCGCAATCGTTACTTCGGCGATGTTGCGCACCTGGCCGGTAAGGTTGGACGCCATGGAATTGACGCTCTCGGTCAAATCCTTCCACACGCCGGTCACTTCGCGCACCTGGGCCTGACCACCCAGCTTGCCGTCGGTGCCGACCTCGCGCGCCACACGGGTAACTTCGGAGGTGAAAACGCTGAGTTGCTTGATCATGGCGTTGACGATCTTCGCCGAGCGCAGGAATTCGCCCTGCAGCGGCCTTCCGTCCACATCCAACGGCACAACCCGCAACAAATCGCCTTGCGCCACGGCGGTCACGGCATGGGTCACCGCCGTTGTCGGCCAAAGCAGATCATCGATCAGCGTATTGACCGAGGCCTCCATTTCCGCCCAGGCGCCGCCGGACATGCCGAGCCGCACCCGCTTGCGGGTCTGGCCCTGCTTGCCGACCACCTTGCCAACGAGCTCCAATTGCTGCGCCATGCGCTCGTTCGCGGCGACGATTTCGTTGAAATCATCGGCGAGCTTGCCGGCGAGGCCGGCCTGGTCACCCGGCAGCCGCACGGAGAAATCGCCGCCGCGCACCGCCTGTAGCACGCGGAGCAAATCTCGCACGTCGAACGGTTGCCCTGGCGGCTCAACCGCGTTGCCCGCCATGCCTTCAGGAGCGGACACCGGGCGGGAGCCGGGACAGAGGCGCCATTTCATTGCGACGTTTCCTTGCGGGTGGGCTTGGCCGGCGGTCCCCAGGGTCTGAAGGCGGGCCCCGGGGAGAACAATTACATGTGAAGATGGAACCGGGTTGTCGGTTCCAATCGCCGGCGCAATTTTAGCATACGTCCGCGGGCTGTGGCTTTCTGGATACGGGTGGGCCGGCTGCCGCGACTTGGCCGGGGCCCCCCAGGCCGAAATCCACCTAACCTATTCCGGATTCTACCACTGGTAGCAATGTTTCGCTGGTGCTCGAAACGGATGGCTCAGGCGGCCGACGACGCGATGTCCGAGCGTGTAGCGGGAGACGATGAAGCGCGGAACGGCTCGGCCACCGAAGCCCGTATAAAAAACACGGCTGCCAGGCAAAGCCACACCGTCAAAATCGAACACCAGCCGACGCGCCGCAGAGTCCCGCATCGCATGCCAGATGAGCAGGCTGATCGCGCCGTTACCCGCGTCCTGCCGACGCGTGGACAGCAGGTAATAAGCCGTCTGGCTGTCCCACACGATGAAGATGGCCGCCGCGCTGCGGCCGCTGCCGTCCAAGGCGACTAAAAACCGTCCCCGGCCGCGCTCAAGTGCGGCTGCGCCGATCGGAATGATGCGCCGGTAGTAGTTGGTGGCACTGCGTTCGCGCAGATTCTCATCATAAAAGGCGGCGAAGGCAACCGGGTCATCAAGCTCCGCGACGCAAAATTGCAGCTCGGCGCGGCGGATGGCATTGCGTGTCTTGTCGCGCATGGCACTCCAGAGTTCCCCCGGCGCGCCGGCAGCCACGACGTGCGTGAACTGGACGCTTGTCCGATAGCCACGCTCCTGGAATACCAGTGTATCCGCAACGTCGCGATGGAAAGTGCAATGAAATCCGCTCGCCGCCGGCAGGGATTCGACGAGTTCGCGCAGAATGGCGTCGCGTTTGAGCACCTGATTGACGGGCGAACCCGCGCCTGGGTCGATCGCGGGGCCCAGCACGTGCGTGAGCTCGGGCTGCGCAAGTAGCCGGTGGCCCGCCGCCACGGGTGACAAAACGTAAGGCAGGCGTCCCACCAGCTTGGCGCCCGCGTGGACCGTCACCTCCTGCCAAGCGTCGCCGCTCGCCGCCGCGAGCCACCAATTTTCGTGAAAAACCGTCGGATACAGAGGATCGAACCTGGCGTTTGCCCTGCCGGCTTCGACCGTCAGCGCGTCGGCAATGCGGCCTAGTCCCGTATCCGTGCAGTACTCGCCGTCCACCTACATCATGCCCCCGAGACGGCGTGCGGCGGCCGCCTCTGCCAAAGCGTGATGCTCCGCACCAAGCAAGAATGCCGAGGCCGCTACGGGGACGCATGCGCCACAGATAAAATCCACGTGACAATCGCCGCCAACGGTCTCAGTTTTTAGTCGCGTTTGAAAATTTCCCGTTTGGGCGGCTACCTCAATGGTTTCCGGTCGGTCGCGACGCGCGCGCAATCGGCAAGAAGATTCTTACTCACGCCCGAGCCGCGCAAAGCCGGCTGCTCGCTTTGGCCCACCCATGCGCAGAACGGCGGTGGTTTAGATTTCGCGACTTTCCGTGAGTGGCACCTTGTGCGTAATCACACCCGCTACATCAATTTCGCCCTTCTCAATGCGCTCCATTAACTTCGGCAGGTAATGTTGAACTGTCGTCTTTGCCATCCGAAGGGTGTCAACATAAATCGCGACAGGCGACGTAGGGCTCGGCCTCTCCGTCGCCCGCTCGATCATAAGGGAACATGCGGGCGAAATCTGGCTCGCTAACCGAAACGGTGGCCCGTGCAGCCGCCCAGTGCGACCTCAGCCCGCCGGCATCGTTACGCTTTTATTCTCGAGTATGCGAGCAGTTTCGCATGGTTGCTCTCCCTTTTGGCAGCGCCTTTATCATTGCTATAAAAGAATAGACGGCCTTCGCAACGCGATTCAAGAATCGCTGTGCCCAAGGTCGTCTCCTCGCCTCATCAGGTGTCTGAGTTAGGCGGCCCGTGATCGGCTAAACCTCACGCCGACCCCAACCCCATCCTCTGTCAGAAACTCGACGCCGCCCGCTTCAAGCGCAGTCTGTATCGAATCGAGCGTGCTCTCCCGCGGCCGGACAACTTCATTCTCGATCATGTTCAGCGTCACCGTTGAGATGGCGGCGCGGTGCGCGAGCGCGGCCTGAGTCCATTTCAGCAGGCCGCGAGCACGCATCTTTTCCAGTTCGCCGAACTTGTGCAGGGCTCGCGTGGCTGGGGTCGTGCGCTGCGGCGTGCCGTCGATGCCTGGTATTTGTCGCAGCCGGTTGATCGCTTGGCCTACCAGTTGGTGAAGTATCGCCAGCGGGGTGGCTGGTCGCACCGCGACCTGCTGCGCCTGGCCCACCCGGAAACGGCAGAGTCCGCACGCGCGGCGCTGCTCGACTCGGTGTGCCGCGGCACCGAGAGCGAAGCCTTGCCGACGCTTGTGAAGGCAGCTGCGGCTTTGTCGCGCACTGGCAACGGTTCAGATGCGGCTGCCCTCATTCGCGCGGAAAACCTGCCGCGCGAGGCAGTGCCGGCCGAATTGCTGAACGATCCGGCAGTGTGGGCGTCCTTGCTGGAGCGCATGCCGCTGACGGCGCTGGTGCGATCCCTGGCCAAGCTGACTTCCGTCGGCGTAATCAAGCCGCTTGGCGACCAGCTACCGCTGGTGCTGTCCGGCGTGGGCGATGCCGAACGCATCGCCGCGGCGCGGCTGCACCCGCTGTCGATCCTGCTGGCACTACGCACCTACGCGCAGGGCCAGGGCGATCGCGACAGCCTGCGGTGGGAGCCGGTGCAGGCGGTGATCGATGCCTTGAATGCGGCGTTTTACACCGCGTTCAATTCGGTCGAGCCGACTGGTAAGCGGCTGCTGCTGGCGTTGGACGTGTCGGGGTCGATGGCGACCGGCCGCGTGGCCGGCTCGTCGCTGACCCCGCGCGATGCTTCGGCGGCGATGGCGCTGATGACGGCGGCAACAGAGGTAAGCACGCATATCGTTGGTTTCACCGGCGGCATGGTGCAACTGCCTCTGTCGCCATCGATGCGGCTGGACGATGCGGTGCGTGCCGTGTCGGGCTTGCCATTCGATCGCACGGACTGCGCGCAGCCGATGCTGTATGCGCTGGAGCGGGGGCTGAAGGTCGATGCGTTCGTTGTTTATTCGGACAGCGAAACATGGGCCGGCAGCATCCACCCGGTGCAGGCACTGCGCCAGTACCGTGAGCGGACCGGCATCGTCGCCAAGCTGGTGGTGGTCGGCATGGTACCGAACGGCTTCAGCATGGCTGATCCTGACGATGCCGGCATGCTGGATGTGGTCGGGTTCGATACGGCGACACCGGCCGTCATCGCCGATTTCATCCGGTAGGACTGAAACTGCTCCGGCGGCCCGCAACGGTCGCCGGAGACGCAGAAAGAAAGGCCTTCTTTTTTGAAAAAAAGAAGCAAAAAACTTTTGTTCTGCTGTCGCGGAGTCGCCGGAAAGATACGACTTAGGGGTAAAAGTATTTTTTAAGAAAGAATATACTCAAAGGATCTCGACGATGCGCCGTTCAGATGTTTACGAAACCCGTGGCCCGAGAACTTGCCGTGCTGGCAGGCCATGATGCGGACGCAGGCGTAGCTGGACCGGGCGGCAAGATGATGCCGGCCTGGTGTACGTTTCGCGATGCCGCACGCGGCGAGCACATGGCGGCGGAAGCGACGGCGCTCGAACTGCCGCCGCAGGCGCCGACGTTCCAGAACGTGCCGCTGCAGGTGTTCGGTCAGCATGACAAGGCAACCATCGCGCAGATGCGTAACTGCATGGGCGTCGGCAACGTTGTTGCCGGCGTGGTGTGCGCCGACGGCCATCTCGGCTACGCCCAGTCGTCGGCGGCGTCATCGCGTACGAGAAGCAGATCAGCATCTCCGGTGTCGGCTTCGACATCGGCTGCGGCAACATGGCCGTGCGCCTGGATACGCCTTACGCCGACATCAAAGATCGTGCTGGCGCAATCCTGGATGATGTGCGCCGCGTGATTTCCTTCGGCATCGGCCGCGCCAACGCCGAACGCGCCGAGCACGAACTGTTCGACGACGCCGACGCATGGCGCGAGTCCGACATGCACGCCTATCGCCAGAAGGCGGTGGGCCAGCTCGGCACAGTGGGCTCCGGCAACCACTATGTCGATCTGATGCACGATCAGGTCGGCTTCGTCTGGATCGGCGTGCATTTCGGCGGCCGCGGCCTCGGCCACACCAGTGCCACCCGTTACCTCAAGGCAGCGGGCGGCAAGGACGGCATGAACGTGCCGCCGGCGGTTGTGGACGAGGATAGCGAAATCGGCCGATGCTACATCGCCGCGATGCAACTAGCCGGCCGCTACTCCTATGCCGGCCGCAAATGGGTGGTGGAGCGCGTGCGTCAGATCATCGGCGGCACGGTGACCGACATGGTGCACAACCACCACAACTACGCGTGGCGGGAAAAGCATGACGTTCGCGATCTGTGGGTTGTCCGCAAGGGCGCCACACCGGCCTTTCCCGGCCAGCGCGGTTTTGTCGGCGGCTCCACGGGCGATGACGCGGTGATCATCGAGGGTGTCGACGGCCCGCAAGCCAGGGCCTCGCTCTACTCCACGGTGCACGGCGCCGGCCGCCTGTTCGGCCGCAAGCGCGCCAAGCAGCTGTTTGCCCGCGAGCAGATGGATGCGTGGTTGTGCGAACGTGGCGTGCTGCTGGCCGGCGGCGATTTGGATGAGAGTCCGATGTCCTACCGCCGCCTGCCGGACGTGTTGGCGCAGCATGCCGGCACCATCCGCGTTCTCCACACGCTACGGCCGTTTGCCGTAGCAATGGCAGGTGAGGGGGAATTCGATCCGTTCAACGACTGAAGGCCCTTGAACGCGGCTCTTGGGACACGCTGCGCTCAAGAGCCGATCACCATGCGGCGCGCAGATGCGAAGGAAGGTGTAATGGCCGCTCACGGCGGATGTTTCCGACGCGTCAATTTCCGCAAATTCCTCGTCGAGGGCACCAAACCGAATCTCGAGCAGATCAAGATGTATGTGAGCTGATCGCTGATGCTGGTCACCGCGCTGACACCGGTGATCGGCTACGGAAAGGCCTTCCGCATTGCCCATCATGCCATGGACCATAATCTGACGCTGAAGGAAGCGGCGCTGCAACTGGGTTACGTCATCGGGGCCGACTTCGACCGTATCGTCGATCCGGCGAAAATGGTGCGGCCTTATGTAGCCAAAGGAAGTTAGAGGATTCTTCTTTTTCTAAAGAGAAAGAAGCGAAAGGGATTATGTTGAGCCTGGCGGCGCTTAAGAGTTAAGCCGCACCACCCGACCCAATGGTCTTTTCCCGCAGCGTCGATGGGCTAAACATAAGCAAAAGTTTTTTGCTTCTTTTTTTCAAAAAAGAAGATTCCTTCCTTCTTCAATTCCCATCAATACGATAAAGGCTCCACCGACGTTTTCCCCTTGAACACGAAATACACGACAAGCGTATAGATGAGCGTCAGCGGCAGCGCCACCAAACCGGCGCCCCAGAAGAAAAACACTTGGCTGGAGTACGGCGCCGCGGCGTCGGCTACCGTAATGGAAAACGGTATCATGTACGGGTAGAAGGAAATGGCGAGCGTTCCCATCGCTGCCGCGAAAATGCCGATGCCGGCGAGAAACGGCAGAAGCTCGCGGCGCCGGGACACCGACCAGAACAGCAGCCAGCACGCCAGTATGCCGGCGAGCGGAAACACGAACAGCAACGGCCGGTCGATCCAGCGGTGCATGACGGGCAGGTGCAGATAGAGCGCCGAGAAAAAAGCAACGACCAGGAAAGCGAGAACGCCGAACATCAGTTTCGGCAGCAGACGGAAAGCGAATTTCTGCACGTCTTCCGTCGTCTTATAGGTCAGCCAGCCGGCGCCCAGCAGCATATAGCCGAGCCACAGGCCAACGCCGCACAGCAGGGCGAATGGCGAGGCCCAACCAAACGGACCCCCGACATATTTTCCATCCTGCAGCGGCAGTTCATGCACCAGGGCGCCAATGGTGACGCCTTGAATGAAGGTCGCGACGAACGATCCGACGACGAAGCCGGCATCCCAGAATTGCCGCATCCGCGTGCTCTTCCCGCGGAACTCGAAGGCGACACCACGGAAAATCAAGGCGGCGAGCATGAGGAAGAGCGGCACGTAGAAGGCGGATAACAGCGTGGCATAGACGACCGGGAACATGCCGAACAAGATCGTGGCGTTCAAAACCAACCAGGTTTCGTTGCCATCCCAAACCGGCGCGATTGCGGCCAGCATGTGGCGCCGCCCCGCTTCGCTGCCGATGAAGGGAAACAACATGCCCACACCGAGATCGAAACCATCCAAAATGACATAAAGGAAGATCGTGAGCGCGAGCGCTGCCACCCAGAATTCGGTCATGGCCGAACCCGCCCGGCTGGCGCGGTGACCGCGCCGGTTATCGGGTCCAGATCATCCGCAAGCGATAGCGGGCGCTTCGGATTGGTCGCCCCGATCGGCGGCTGTTCCGCAATCACCGGCCCGCGCTCGAGCAACCGGTAAATGTAAACCGTGCCGAACAGGAAAATGAAGCTGTACACAACGGCAAACAGAACCAGAGTGGTGGCGACCTGGCCCGAGGTCAGAAACGGCGTGGCGGCGTCCACGGTTTTCAGTTGACCATACACCGCCCAGGGTTGCCGCCCGACTTCCGCGGTATACCAGCCGCACAGCGTCGCGATGAAACCGAGCGGAAACGCAGCGAAAATCGACCAGAGCAGCCATCGCTGATCTTCGATCGGACCCCTGGCGAGTTGCAACGTGCCGTACCAGGCAAGCGCCAGCATCAGCATGCCGCAACCTACCATGATGCGGAAGGTGAAAAAGGGGATTACCACCGGTGGACGTTGGTCGCGCGGCCAACGTGTCAGCCCAACCTCCTTCGAAGTGAAGCTCATCGACCCGATCAGACTGCCCAGATAAGGAATGCTGATCGCATAATCGTTGCGCTCCCTCGCCACGTCCGGCCAGGCGATGACCACTTCCGATGCCGGCTGTTCGTCATGCCACCGCGCTTCGATGGCGGCGAATTTCGTCGGTTGCAAATCATGCGTGTAATCGCCAACAAGATGGCCAAACAAAAGCTGCACCGGGACGAGCACCGCGGCGAGGCCGAGCCCCATGCGCATCATGGTGCGTGCCTCCACCTTGAACTGGCCACGCAACATGTGCCACGCGCCCACGGCAGGGATGCAAAATGCCGAGGTCAGGTACGCCGCGAGCAGCATGTGCGGAAAACGCACCCAGACGACCCGGCTGAACAGGATCGCCGACCAGTTCGTCGGCTCGAATGCACCATTCGCACCGATCTTGTACCCCACCGGGTATTGCATCCAACTATTATTCACCATGATCCAGAACGACGAGAGCGTTGTGCCCGCCGCCACCATGAAACAGGAGAACAGATAGAACCAGCGCGGCACGCGGTCGCGCCCGAACATCATGACGCCGAAGAAGCTCGCTTCCACGGCGAAGGCGGTAAAGGCCTCGTAGCCCAGCAACGGTCCCTGGATCGGGCCGGTGCGGCGCGACAACTCGCTCCAGTTGGTGCCGAACTGAAACGCCATGACGATGCCGGACACCACGCCCAATCCGAACGCCACTGCGAATACGCTGCGCCAGAAATCCGAAAGCCGACGATAAACCGGCCGACCGGTTGCGAGCGACATCGCTTCCAGCATTGTCAGCCACGCGGCGAGTCCCACCGTGAAGGATGGAAAGATGATATGGAACGACACCGTGCTCGCGAATTGAATGCGGGACAACAGGATCGCTGTGATATGCATATCGGATCACTCAGCGCAGCAGGTTGGTCTTGGCGAGATCGATCAGTTCGTCACCGCGGCCATTCATCACGGCATGCATCGCCCACAGGCTGAAACCGCGCACCTGTGCCGGCGCGATGGTCGGCGGCATGGCCAGTTTCTGTTCTTGCCGTTCAGACTGCCGCCGACGAGGCCGAAGATCCGTTTGACACCTGCCGCGTGCAGAATATCGGTGACAAGATCGGCAACGGTTTTTGCCATGTGGATCTCCGTGAATGCGGCCGGCTTAGGAGAGCTCAGACATTTAGCGAATCATGTGCCCCGCCCTGCACGGTGAGCCAAGGCGCAGGGCGAACATTGTCGCGCGCGGTGGCTGACGTGCAATGACCCGATTTCGCCGCGATGCGACGATACATCGGGGGTTCGACGATGATTTCTCGCGCCCAGGGAGCAACCCCAGCTTGCGCCGTGTCTCCTACCTACCCACCCGACACTGACATGATGGCGTAGGCGAGTCAAAGTGCCCGGCCGCGCGGCCGCGGGGAAGATCGCTCCCGCCCAGGAAAATGAAACAAAAGTCTTTTGCTTCTTTTCTTCAGAAAAGAAGAATCTTCTTTCTTGAAAGAAAGAAGCAAAGAACTTTTGCTATTTTTCCCAGGCGCCCGGGGATCGATCCCGGCACGGCGCGTCGGGCTCTCCTAGCCACGCCGGCAGCGGCGCCGGCGCGACCATGGCAACATCCGCGACGAACCGGTAGCCGCGCCCGAAGATGGTGCGGATGTAGTCGCGATGTTCTCCGAGTGCCTTGCGCAACGTCGAGACCTGGAACTGCAGGCAATTCTCTTCAACCACCCGCGCCAGCCATACGCTGGTCAACAGTTCATCCTTCGTCACAAGCTCACCGCCGGCCTCCACCAAGGCAATCAAAACATCCAGCGCCCGGCAGCCGATCGTGACGGGCCTACCGTATTTGAACAGGTCGCGGCGATGCGGAACGAGGCGGTACGGCCCGAACAGGAAATTGCGCCTGGCCGCGGCGCCGCTTCCCTCCACACCACGATCCGCCGGTTCAATGCTGCCGCAGTGCGGCAATTGGTAGGTCGCTGAGCCGGTCGGCCCGGATCTCCCCTTGCGGAAATCGAGGAGAACAACGTTCTGGCCGCCATATGGCTGAAGCTCAGACATCCCAATGGCCATGGCTGCCTCCCTCCCTAAGCCGCGCAACAAGTGCGCCGGATGAAACTTGATTGGCGATGCATCTCGGTGACACGCATCGGTACAGGAAACGGTTGAAGCATGGACCCACCGGCCGTCGCTTGCACCAATCTACTCAGGATTGATCATCCGCACTCTGTTCTGCGCGGCAACGCTTCTGCCAAACCAGCCAACCCGGAGTGGAGTTGCCCGGCACAACATTCGCTTATGACGCGCAGATAGGTGCGGCATGAACACCACCACCTTGACAACAACGCGCGCGGGAAGTCGGGTGCCCGCACGTGAAAGCTACGGCCGGCCCGTTCCAATGCTCCCGATCGCCTCTCCTGACATCTCAGGATTTCTTACGATCACCCACAGGACTTCGCGGCGTAATGCACGGATATAGCCAAACACCGGCCCGTTTGGCTCGCTCAGGCGAGCCTTTGCTGTAGGAGAAATGTCGATGCAGTTCTTTCTGACGGTCGCCATCGCCTCTCTGGGCGGGTTGCTGTTCGGCTACGACACCGGCGTCATCTCCGGTGCCCTGCCGTTCCTGAAACAGGATTTCACGCTCAACGCGCGCATGCTCGGGGTCGCGACAAGCGCTGTGCTGGTCGGCGCGACGCTCGGCGCCGCCGCCGCCGGCACCGTATCGGACATGTTCGGCCGGCGCCGTGTCATCATGGCCGTGGCCTTGCTGTTCGTGCTTGGCGCAATCGGGTCCGGTATGGCGGATTCCCTGCCGTTGCTGCTGAGCGCCCGCGCGGTGGTGGGCGTCGCCATCGGCGTCGCCTCCATGCTCACGCCACTCTATCTGTCGGAAGTGGCACCCAAGGAAACCCGCGGATTCGTCGTATCGCTCAATCAGTTCTGCATCACCTTCGGCATACTCGCATCCTATATCGTGGACTACGCGCTGGCCGGCGCCACCAATAATTGGCGCTGGATGCTCGGCCTCGGCGCCGTGCCGGGCCTGATCCTTTTCCTCGGCATGCTGACGTTGCCGGAAAGTCCGCGCTGGCTCGCCGGCCAGGGGCGCATTGA
>DATJOH010000436.1:0-3702 GCA_035507235.1 Acetobacteraceae bacterium | reverse complement strand
GGCGCCACCACGGCCGCGCAGGCCGGATTTTTTCACGTCCTCGACCGTGGCGGCGGCGCCGATTTCGAGGGCGCGCTTGAGGCCCGTGAGCCCGCCATGGGCGCAATATTCGTCGAAAGAAAGCGGGTCGATCAGGCCGGTGCGGCTGAATGTGAGGCGCTGCTGGCGGGCAAGATAAGGAAGATCCTCGGGCCGGCCGATGCGCAGACTGTGCGCCGCGCCGGTGAGCAGGCCAGCCTGGAGCAAAGGCTCCACATCCGCGGGCGATACCGGGCCGTAGGCGATGCGGCCGGCGGGCGTTTCCACCTCCACCAGCGGCTCCAGCCATTGCAGGCCGCGCGAACCGGTGCGGACGATCTCGACGCCAGGGGCCGCGGCAAGCGCCCTGGCGACGCGGTCGGCACCGAGCGCCACCGCCATCATGTCGCACGGCACGAAAACGCGGGTCATGCGGCCGCTTCCGCGAGGGCGGCATGCAGTTTTTCGGCGGTAAGCCGGGCCAGCGGCGCATCGTCCACCAGGGCGGACGGCCCGCAGGCGCAGAGGCCGAGACAGAACACGGGCTCCACGGTGACGCCGCCGTCGGACGTGGTGCCGTGCCACGCGACGCCAAGATCCTTCAGCAATGTCGCGTGCAGCGCGTCGGCACCCACCGCCTGGCAGGCCTCGGCGCGGCAAAGTTTCACGACATGACGACCAGTGGGTGCGGGGCGGAAATCGTGATAGAACGTGATGCAGCCATGCACTTCGGCGCGCGAGATGTTGAGCGCAACAGCAATCAACGGGATCGCGTCGGCGTGAATATGGCCGAAACTTGCCTGCAACGCATGCAGGATGGGGAGGGTAGCTCCCTCCAACGTCGCAAGCTCCGCGATGATGCCCCGCGCGCGCTCAGCATCCCAGGGTTCGTAGTCCGCCATGGCCTCCCAGACCGATGCATGTGCAAGGGAACGTAGGTCCTGGGTGTTTGCTGATCAATGAACGGGTTGGGTGAAGCTACAGGGGTTTTTTGTGAACATTTCACGCCCCTGCGCTCAATGCCCGCGCAATAATGCCGCGCTGCAACATGCGCCGTTGCGGCTTGGGGCATCGCAAGCTACTGAAAAGTAAGGCAAGGAAGAATGTTCTTTTTTGAAAAAAAGAACCAAAAAACTTTTATCTTTTCCGCGCGGCGGCGATTCCACCTGTTTGGATCAGCGGAAATGGGCAATAGATAAAAGTTTTTTGCTTCTTTTTTTCAAAAAAGAAGGCCTTCCTTTTCTCCTAAAGCTCCAACGCCGCCAAAGCGTGCGCCTCGCCGATCAGGGCCTGCACGATCGGCATGGCCGGATCGGTATGCGGCACCACCAGGCCGATCGTGTGCGCCACGTCCGGTTCGATGATGGGGACGGCGCGCACCTGCGTCGTGGTGCCGAGCGCGTCCGCCAGCACCGCGGGCATCACGCTGTTCCATTTCGCCGTGCGCACATGGGTGAGCAGCACCACCATGGAATTGGATTCCAGGGTAGGCGCGGGCTCGAAGCCGGCTTCGCGTATCTGCTTGTCGATGATGCGGCGGTTCTGCATGTCCGGTGTCAGCAAGCAGAGCGGCATGGCGCCCACTTCCGCCCAGGTGACGTGACGCGCGGCGGCATGTGGACCGTCCGCGGCCGTCAGCAGGCAGTAGCGTTCCTTGTAGAGCGGAATGGTGGTGACGCGGCCGAGTTTTTCGTTGTCGAGATAGGTGAGGCCGGCATCGAGCTGCGCTTGTTCCAGAAGCGAAAGCATGTCATCCGATGTCGCCGATTGCACGGAAAACCGCACGTTCGGGTGTTTTTCGCGATAGGGCGTGGTGAGGCGCGCCACCATGGGCAGCACGGTCGGGATAGCGCCCAGACGCAAATGGCCACTGAGGTTGCCGCGCATGGCGCTGACATCCTGCTGCATGGCGCGTGCGTCGGCGACGATGCGGCGCGACCATTCCAGCACTTTTTCGCCCTCGGGCGTAAACCCCTGAAAGCGCGAGCCGCGATGCACCAGCATGACGCCGAACCGCGCTTCCAACTGCTTGACTGCCGCCGACAGCGTCTGTTGTGTGACGCCGAGCCGTTCGGCGGCATGGCCGAAATGTTTCTCGCGGGCCAGCGCCAGGAGAAGTTCAAGTCGTTCGATCACGTGCGTGGCTCGCGGGCATGGGGTGCGGGGTTTTGATAGGCGCCGATGGTAATCAGGCCATTGGCGCCGATGCGCGGATTGCCCGCGAAATCCGCGGTGCCGATGACGTCGGACGACAGGGTCGCGCCAGCGCCAATCGCCGGCGAAGTGCCGTCGATATCGAAGTTCTGCGCCGCGACATTGGCGAACAAAGGGTCAGAAAAAATCGAGTTCAGGTCTTCGCCGGTGGAAGTTTGGTAGTTGGTGAAGCCTCTGAAATGGGTGCGTTCCCACACGAACAGCGCGTTCGCCGCGCCGGCGGCCAGGTTGTAGAGATTATCATTCAGCATGGCGGGGAGAGGCTCGCTCCTGGTAAAATTATGTAGCAGCAGGTTTTGCGCGCCGCCATAGGCGATGTTGTTAACGATTACATTATTGGTGGCGTACCATTGAATCTGCAGCTCGCCACTGCCGGTATTCTTGGTGTCGTTGCCGTAAAGCGTGTTGTTGACGACAATGCATTGGTCCGTGCCGCCGCGCGCCCGGCCGTAACCGCCGATCGAAATGCCGTTGCTATTGTCGGCGTAGATGACGTTGTTGCGGGCGGTGACCAGGCTGGTGACGTGGTCCTTATGTTCGCTGGCAAGTTCAATGCCGAGATCGACGTTATGCACGCGATTTTGTTCTATGGTGATTTCGGTGCCGCCATCGACATAGATGCCATCCGCCGCGTACTGCTTGCCGTAATCGGGATTGCCGAAGCTCGTGATATTGTAAACCACATTGCCGCGTATCTCGCCGTTGCGCGCCTGATCGTAGGCCGGATCAGGCGAAACCTTTTCGAATCCGATGGCGCCAATGCCGATATTGTTATCGTCGTGCACCAGATTGTTGGCGATCAGAAATCCGTCCACGTTGCCGTCCAGGGAAAGGGTCTCGCTGCACCCGGTCTGCAGATGATCGAACTCATTGCCGGCGACGGCCAAGTTGCTGATGGCGGCAGGTGCTTTGGTGCCATAAACGGTCATGCCGAACGCATCGGAGCCGCATTTCTTCGGTGTTGTCTTGGCTGTCGTCGCAATGTCGTGGATGTGATTATTCACGATCTGCAGGCCGTCGCCGGCGCCGTAAATATAGACGCCGAGTGGCACCCGCTTGTTGCTGTCCGTGGTGTAGTTGCGCAGCTCAAAACCTTCAACGATCAGATCACTGGCACCGTGAATGGTAATGAGGCCATTCTGGCCGCCGGGAATCGGCAGGCCGGTGCCATCGAGCGTCGCCGCCTCGCCAGGATAGGAACGGAAGGTAATCGGTTCGGCGGCGCTGCCGGATTTTGTCAGCGTGAGCAGTTGGTTGTAAACGCCGGCACGCGCCAGCACGGTGTCGCCCGCGACCGCGACCTTCGCCGCGTGCTGCAGCGTCGCGAAAGGTGCCGAAATTGTGCCGGGATTGGCATCGCTGCCGTCCGTGGCCACGTACCAGATCGTGCCGGACAATGGTTGCGCCAGCAGCGAAACGACGGCGCTGGCCGTTTGCGCTGGATCCGCAACGGAAACCGCGGTGATGGTG
>DATJOH010000435.1:0-6537 GCA_035507235.1 Acetobacteraceae bacterium | reverse complement strand
GCCTATTTCGAAGTGGTCGTTACATATGCCAAGGCTGATACCGACGACATCCTGATGCTGGTGACGGCGGTGAATTGCGGCCGGGCGGCGGCCAATTTGCATATATTGCCGCAATTCTGGGCGCGCAACATCTGGTCCTGGTCGCCGGGGCACGAGCGGGCGCGGATCCGGCACGCGACGGCGGGGGTGTTGCTGGCGACGGCACCGGGCCTTGCCGATCTGCAATTGGATGCCGACGCGGCGGATACACCGTTGTTTTGCGAGAACGAAACCAACACGCCCCTGCTGTTCGGTGCGGCGGCGACCGGTCCGTTCAAGGACGGGGTAAACGATGCCGTGGTGCACGGCAAAAGTCAGGCGATCTCCGATCGGGAAGGCAGTAAGGTGGCGTTGCATCGGGTGGTAACGCTGGCGCCAGGTGGCAGCAGCACCATGCGCCTGCGGCTGCGGCCGGCGAGTATGGCGGCGGCGCCTGCGTTCAACGACTTTGATGCGATTCTGTCGCGACGCGCCGCGGAGGCGGACGAATTCCACGCCGCGACGCACGATCCGAGCCTCGACACGGAGGGCCGCACAATCCAGCGACGCGCGCTGGCCGGCATGCTGTGGAGCAAGCAGTTCTATCACCTGGATGTGCCGCGATGGCTGGCCGGCGACCCCACCCAGCCAGCGCCGCCACCAACACGGACGCGCAACAGGCAATGGCGGCATTTGAACAATGACGATGTCATTGCCATGTCGGACAAATGGGAATATCCCTGGTATGCGGCCTGGGATCTGGCATTTCACTGCGTGGTGCTGGCGCGCGTCGATCCGGAGTTCGCCAAGGCACAACTGATTTTGCTGTGCCATGACTGGTATATGCATCCGAACGGGCAGATGCCGGCCTACGAATGGGAGTTCAGCGACGTCAATCCGCCGGTGCATGCCTGGGCGGCCTGGCAGGTGTTTCAAACGGATAAAACACTGCGCGGGCAGCCGGATTGTGATTTTCTGGAACGGATTTTCCACAAGCTGCTGCTCAATTTCACCTGGTGGGTGAATCGCAAGGATCAGGACGGCCGGAATGTGTTCCAGGGCGGGTTTCTCGGCCTGGATAACATTGCGATTTTCAACCGATCGAAGCCCTTGCCGACCGGCGGCACGATCGACCAGGCCGACGGCACGGCCTGGATGGCCATGTTCTGCCTGGACATGATGCGCATCGCCATCGAGTTGGCGATGACCAATCCGGCCTATCAGGATATGGCATCGAAATTCTTCGAACATTTCCTGGCGATTGCCGCCGCGATGGACGATATCGGCGCGAAGGGCACCGGCCTGTGGGATGAATCGACAGGCTTCTTCTATGACGTCCTGTCATTGCCGGACGGGCGGCATTTGCCGTTGCAGCTGCGATCGGTCGTCGGGCTGATACCGATGTTCGCGGTGCAGGTGCTGGAACCGGAGATTTTTGAAAAATTGCCGGAATTCGCCAAGCGCACGCGCTGGTTCCTGCGGCATCGCCCGGCCCTGGCGGGCCTCGTCTCGCGCTGGACGGAACCGGGGAAGGGCGACCGCAACCTGCTCTCCATGCTGCGCGGCCACCGGCTGACGTGCCTGCTGCGGCGCATGCTCGACGAAGCGGAATTCTATTCCGACTACGGCGTGCGATCGCTCTCAAAGACCCACGAGAAGCCCTATATGCTGGATCTGGACGGCCAGCACTTTGAAATCCGCTACGAGCCGGCGGAGGCGCGCGGCAGCCTGTACGGTGGCAATTCGAACTGGCGCGGCCCTATCTGGTTTCCGATCAATTTCATGATCATCCAGTCGTTGCGCAATTTCCATACCTACTATGGCGATGATTTCCGCGTGGAATGCCCGGTGGGATCGGGCATTATGCTCAGCCTCGTGGAAGTGGCGGATCACCTGACCGACCGCCTGACACGGATTTTCCGCCGCGACGCAAGCGGGCATCGACCGTTCTGCGGCGAAGGCGTCGGCGCCTGCACGGAGAGCGAGGATCTGCTGTTCCATGAATATTTTGATGGCGATACCGGCAAAGGCCTCGGCGCGTCACATCAAACCGGATGGACAGGATTGATTGCTTGCCTGCTCGCACCTCGGCCACTAGGGGGCCCGCGATGAGAGCGAGTCAACGCCAACTCAAACGCCAAGAAAGTAGTTCTTTTTTGAAAAAAAGAACCAAAAAACTTTTATCTGTTTCGGGCAGCACCGAAGCCACATGTTTGGCCGCGTGGCTCGACACCAAGAGCAGAAGTTTTTTGTTTCTTTTTTTCAAAAAAGAAATACTTCCTTGCTTTTCTCAAGCGTCAACCTCATGCAGGTTGGTATTAGTTAGAAACGTTCCAACCCGGACTCAAAGCGTAAAACAACTCCCCATTGATGGCGCCAAAGCTTTGACGTAGCCCAGCGACCGACTGATTGGCGGCGAGCGCTTGGCCACTTGCTGTGGTCACAACTGTGGTTCCCTGGCAAAGCGCCGCGGTGAGCTTTGCGTAATTGCCAGACTGGCTGCCAGGGCGGAACAGTTCGGGCTCGGCGCATAATGCATTGCGCGGTGGCAGCGCGGATGCATTGACATAGAGCACGATGCGATCTTTCGCCGCCGGCAGCGGCGTCGCGCCTAGGGCGGCGTAGCGTGGCGGCGTGCCGGCGGGATAGATCGTTGCAAGCGCGCTGCCGGCCGCACCCGGAACGGTGCCGTGCCGTTCCACGCGCAGGGCGTTCCACGCCGCCCCCCAATCTCCCGCAGTGCCGGGGGCGAGTTTGTCGCTCCGGCTGACGGTGGTGTTGGCGCAACCGCCAAGCATTGAGGATGCGGCGGCGAGGATGCCGGCCGCGGCGATCGCCAGTGATTTGAACGATCCGCGCCGCGGATGGGTGGCATGGATGAAAAACATTTTCGCTCTCCCTTCGTGAGGCACCGTCTCGGTGCCGTGATGGGTGCGAAATTGTCCGCAGAGTGGCGCAAGCACCAACGTTCTATGG
Organism: Acetobacteraceae bacterium; assembly: GCA_035507235.1. GTDB lineage: Bacteria > Pseudomonadota > Alphaproteobacteria > Acetobacterales > Acetobacteraceae > CAJCIS01. The sequence goes on along the minus strand of DATJOH010000435.1, from coordinate 3,543 downwards.
CGCTTGATGCCATCGCCGGTGGCGAATGGTTACGCCTTCGCTGCCGGCAGAATCAGGTCCTCCAGCCGCCGGCTCGCGCGGCTGCGTTGCCGCTCGGCGTGCCAGACCATCTGGAAGGCGCGGTCCGGCAGGGGAAAGCAAACCTGGGTGATCAGGCCAGCCTCAATGCCGGGCGCCGCCACCGAGGCGGATATTGCGGTCGCGCCGATGCCCGCCTCCACGGCGGCACGCACGGCTTCATTGGTGGGGAGTTCCAGTGCCACGCGCAGGGATGCGGCGGAGGCGCCAAGATTCCTGAGCGCGTTTTCGAACACCGAGCGTGTGCCGGAGCCGGGCTCGCGCAGCACCCAGTCGCTTTGCGCCAGATCCTGCGGCGATACCGCCCGGCCATCGGCCCAGGGGTGCGCGTTGTCCACGACCAGAACGAGCTGGTCGCGCGCGACGGTGCGGCAGACCAATGTCGGCTCATCCACCTCGCCCTCGGTAAAGCCGACATCGACGGTGCCCTGCAGGACGGCGCCGACCACCTGCGCCGTGTTGCCGACGCCGAGACGGATGTCCACGGCCGGGTGCGCGCGGCGCAGCGCCACCAGATGCCGCGGCAGCCAGTAGCTGGCGATCGTCTGGCTGGCCTGTACCCGCAGCGTGCCGCGCGCCAGGCCACCCATTTCCGAAAGCACGAGTTCCGCGGCCTCGGCGCGGGCCAGCACGGCGCGGGCTTCTTCCAGAAACGCGGTGCCGGTTTCGGTGAGCTCGATACCGCGGCCGACGCGGTTAAAAAGCTTGACGCCATACCGTCCCTCGATGGCGGCGATGGTAGCGCTGACGGCGGATTGCACGATGTGCAGGGCTTCGGCGGCGCGGGTGACGTGTTGGCGCTCGGCGACGGCAACAAAAACCCGCAACTGTTCCAGGGTTACCATGGGGCGCTCCCACCATTCAGGGCTGGGCCATACGGCAATTCCGGGCGATGCGGGAGGTTTGCCGCACTATTGTCCTGCAATGACAGACGGCGTTCAATCGCGCGGCGCGAACGAAATCAGCACCCGGCGTTATTAGATCGACGACAGCTTTTGCCGTACGAGCGGGCAACGAGGAGATCGACCCCAAACCGCCGGAGGTGGGACATGTCGAACACGGGTCTGCGCGTAACGGGCTTTGGCCGCCGGGGAATGCTGCGGGGCGCGGGTGCGCTCGGCGCGATGCTGGTGACTGGCACCGCCTGGGCCGGCGAGCAGGTGGATCTCGGCCTGCCCGGCGGCAACGCAGTGCGCCCGCTGACGAGCGCGTTTCCGCAAAAAGGGGTGATGATCCGCCAGCGCACCAGGCCGCCATTGCTGGAGACGCCATTTGCCGTATTCGACGAGAGCGTGTTCACGCCCAATGACCGTTTTTTCGTGCGCTGGCACTGGGCGGTGATTCCCCAGGCGGTGGACGTGCAGCAATTTCGGCTCGCGGTGCGCGGCCATGTCAACCGGACGCTGTCGCTCTCGCTTGCGGATCTGACCTCGCTGCCGCGGGTTGAGATCGCGGCCGTCAATCAATGCTCGGGCAATTCGCGCGGGTTTTTCGTGCCGCGCGTGCCGGGTGGCGAATGGGGCAATGGCGCGATGGGCAATGCGCTGTGGACCGGCGTGCGGCTGCGCGACGTGCTCGACAAGGCGGGGGTGAAGGCCGGCGCGGTGGCAGTTCGTTTCGACGGGATGGATGAGCCGGTGGTTGACGGCGCGCCGGACTTCCAGAAATCGCTCGACATTGACCACGCGCGCGACGGCGAGGTGGTGCTGGCCTTCCTGATGAATGGCGCGCAATTGCCGTTGCTGAACGGCTTCCCGCTTCGTCTGGTGGTGCCAGGCTGGTACTCGACCTACTGGGTGAAGATGCTGAACGATATCGAGGTGCTGGCGGGGCCGGACGATAATTTCTGGATGAAGACCGCCTATCGGATACCCGATACGCCGCATGCGAGTGTGCGCCCGGGCGAGACTGGATTTGCAACGGTTCCAATCAACCGCATGGTGCCGCGGTCTTTCATTACGAATCTGCGCGACGGCGCGAACGTGCGCGCGGGGGTGAAACTGGCAGTGCGCGGCATTGCCTTCGGCGGTGATTGTGGCGTTTCGGCGGTGGATTTGTCCGCCGATGGCGGGCGGAGCTGGCGCAAAACGGCGCTGGGCAGAGACGAGGGCAAATACGGTTTCCGGCAGTGGAGCACAGATATCCCGGCGCCGCGACCGGGCGAGCTGGCGCTGATGGTGCGGTGCACGAACACGAACGGCGTAGCGCAGCCGGCAAGCCCCAACTGGAACGGCGGCGGCTTCATGCGGAATGTTATCGAAACCATCCACCTGACCGCGGCGTGAAGGAGGCAGACCATGATGGCACGAATTCGTGGCGTTCCGGCATTCTCCGCTGCGGCGGTATTCGTGGTCGGCATGCTTTCGCAGTCCGTGGCGCAGCCATCCAGCAAGGGACGGACAGCTATCAACGATGGGGCCGCAAAGCCGGTCGAGGCCGGCGCCCTGACCTTCAAGTCGGTCTCGGTGGATTTTCCTGACAGCAGCACGACGTTCCCGAGCGGTGCGGGCGTGGACGTCGTTACGGCCAACTGCACGATCTGTCATTCACCTGGCATGATCCTCAACCAGCCCGCGCTGAGCGCCGCAGCCTGGCAGGCGGAAGTGAACAAGATGCGACACACCTACAAGGCCCCGATCGATGACGCCGACGCCGCCAGGATCGTTGCTTATCTTGTGAACATGCGCGGCAAGACAGCGAATTGATCAGCCCGGGCAGTGCGGGCGATCAGCGTGGTTTCAGCTCCAGGTGCAGTTTTTCAAGTCCACGGATGATGAAACTCGGCTCGTAGTCGAGATTTCGGTTGCCTACCGGCCCATGCAGTTCCGCCGAAAGGGTGATATCCGACGTGTGCGCGAGGAAGCTTTCGAGAATGACGCGCACCTCCGCCCGCGCGAGCGGCGCGCCGGCGCAGACATGCGCACCACGCCCGAAGGCGACATGTTCCTTGATTTTCGGCCGATCGAGAATGAATTCCCGTGGCGCCTGCCAGCGGCGCGGATCGCGATTTGCCGCCGCGAGCGCGACCATCACCTTGGTGCCTATGGGTATTTGCATGTCGGCGATGCGCGTGTCCCTGCGGGCAAGGCGAGCGGTCATTTTCGTCGAGCCTTCGAGGCGGAGAACCTCCTCGAGCAATTGCGGAACCAGCGAGGGATCAGCGCGCAATTGCTGTTGCAGATCAGGGTCCTCCACGATGAAGCGCATTGCGTTGCCGAGCAGCTTGGCGCTCGTATCCTGCCCGGCGGCGAACAGAAACGTTGCGAGCCTGACAATTTCAAGCATGTCCGGCGTCGAGCCGTCAGGGTAGGTGGAGTTCGATAGTTCGGACAGCACGTCGTTGCGCGGATTTTGTCGCCGATCTTGCACATATTGGTAGAAATACGTGCCCATGATGACGAGGGGCTGATTCTGCTGTGCCAGGTCATCCGGGTTGAGACTGCCGGCGCCTACGCCCGCCTCGAT
>DATJOH010000434.1:0-3015 GCA_035507235.1 Acetobacteraceae bacterium | reverse complement strand
CAGCCGCAACATCATTCGGTCAAATGGCGGTTACACCCCTAGATGTTGTCGACCGCGCCAAGAGGCATTTGATGCGGAAGTGCCAGCGAAAGCCATAATGAAAAAAAGTCTTTTGGTTCTTTTCTTCAGAAAAGAACATCCTTCCTTACTGGCAGGCCAAACATTCCTCATAGTTCGTCGTATTCGCCCGCGCCACCAACGGCAGCGGCGCCATATCGTTCGCCGGCGCCAGATCGGGCGAGGATGCGCGTTCCTTCGTCATATCGCTGACTGCCTCGGCGCGTTGGATGGAGAGCGAGCGGCAGTAATACAAACTCTTTAACCCGCGTTTCCAGGCCATGAAATGGATCTGGTGCAGGTCACGCTTGTGCACATTCGCCGGCAGAAACACGTTCACGCTCTGGCTCTGGCAAATATACGGCGTGCGGTCCGCGGCGTGTTCGATGATCCAGCGTTGGTCGAGCTCGAGCGCGGTTTTGTACACCGCCTTTTCCTGCTCGGTGAGGAAATCGAGGTGCTGCACGCTGCCCTGGGTGAGCGTGATGGAGGACCACACTTCGTCGGTATCCTTGCCGCGGGCGGCCAGCAGTTTCTGCAAATGCCGGTTGCGCACCGAAAAACTGCCGGAGAGGGTTTTTTGCAGAAACACGTTGGCGGCGATCGGCTCGATGCCGGGGCTGGCATTGCCGGCGATGATGGAAATGGACGCGGTGGGCGCGATGGCGATCTTGTTAGAGAAGCGTTCCATGATGCCGTATTCCTCGGCATCCGGGCAGGGACCGCGTTCTTCGGCCAGCAAGCGTGACGCGTCATCCGCCTGTTTGCGGATATGCGCGAACATCCGCTTGTTCCAGACTTTCGCGACCACGCCTTCGAACGGCACGTTCTGCGATTGCAGGAAGGAATGGAACCCCATGACGCCGAGGCCGACCGAGCGTTCGCGCATCGCCGCATAACGGGCGCGCTCCATGCCGGCCGGCGCCCGGTCGATGAAATCCTGCAGCACGTTGTCGAGGAAGCGCATGCAATCCTCGATGAACAATGGATGGTCTTTCCATTCCAGCCAGGATTCGAGATTGAGGCTGGAGAGGCAGCAGACGGCGGTGCGTTCGCGGCCGTGCTGATCGAGGCCGGTGGGCAGGGTGATTTCGCTGCAAAGATTGCTGGTCTTGACCTCGAGTCCGGCCAGCTTGTGGTGCTGCGGGCGCGCATTGTTCACGTGATCGGAGAAGACCAGGTACGGCTCGCCGGTTTCCACGCGGGACGTGAGAATACGTATCCACAACGAGCGCGCCTGAATGCTGCGCACCGCCGTCTCATCCTTGGGCGACCTCAAAGTCCACGGCAGATCCTGTTCCACCGCGCGCATGAAATCGTCGGAAACGAGAATGCCGTGATGCAGATTGAGCGCCTTGCGATTCGGATCGCCGCCGGTGGGGCGGCGGATTTCGACGAATTCCTCGATTTCCGGATGGCTCACCGGCAGATAGACGGCGGCTGATCCGCGGCGCAGCGAGCCTTGGCTGATGGCGAGCGTCAAACTGTCCATGACGCGAATGAACGGGATCACGCCGCTGGTCTTGCCATTCTGGCCAACCTTTTCGCCGATGGAGCGCAGATTGCCCCAGTAGCTGCCGATGCCGCCGCCCTTGCTGGCGAGCCAGACATTTTCGTTCCACAAGCCGACAATGCCATCCAGGCTGTCGCTGGCTTCGTTCAAAAAGCAGGAAATCGGCAGGCCGCGCGTGGTGCCGCCATTGGAGAGCACCGGCGTCGCCGGCATCAGCCAAAAGCGGCTGATATAGTCGTAAAGCCGCTGCGCGTGCGCGCCGTCGTCGCCGTAGCGGCTGGCGACGCGGGCGAACAGGTCCTGATACCCCTCGCCCGGCATGAGATAGCGGTCATCGAGGGTCGCGCGGCCGAATTCGGTCAACAACGCGTCTCTACCGCGGTCCACCCGAACCTGGTGACCACCTTTGATCTGTACGGCATCGTCGAGCAAAGCGGCTTCCCCCCACCACTGAACCGGTTCTCGATTCGTCATGCCGTCCATCCTGCCGCACCTCCGGAGACCGTCAAGCGAAATACTATATATGGACGCAACCTGTGGCGCCAACACTATATGAAGGGTATTTTGGGGATGACACAGCGGTTCGGCCCGCGTCACCCACTATGCTGCGCGTCGGCCCGCCGGCCCGCAAGCCCAACTTTGCGGGCCGTGCCGGCTTGACGCCGTATCGTCGCGCCACACCATCCAGGCCTCAAATATAGGGAGTGTCGGCATGACGAGCTTCGAAACCAGGACCGCTGATCACGACATATTGCCCCTGTTCCTGGAACGCTGGTCGCCGCGCGCCTTCACCGGCGAGGCCATGGAGCGCGCCGACCTGATGCGGATTTTCGAAGCCGCTCGCTGGGCCCCCAGCGGTTACAACTCCCAGCCCTGGCGCTTTCTCTATGCGCTGCGCGACACGCCCGCCTGGTTCACCTTCCTCGGCCTGCTGGTGGAGGGCAATCGCGAATGGGCGCACCGCGCCGCCGTGCTGATCATCGCGGTGTCCAAGGAAACCATGCGGCCGGCCGGCCGCGACACCGATGTACCGAGCCATAGCCACAGCTTCGATACCGGCGCCGCCTGGGCGTGCCTCGCGCTGCAGGCCACCGCCATGGGATGGCACGCCCACGGCATGGGGGGGTTCGACATGAAGCGCGCCGCCGCGGAACTGCGCGTGCCTTCCGGGTATCGCGTGGAGGCGGCGATTGCGATCGGGCGGCGGGGCGACAAGTCCGTGCTGCCGGAGGCAGCACAAGCGCGGGAGGCGCCTAATCAACGGAACCCGGTGCGCGATTTTGCTTTCGAGGGTGGGTTTACGGTGTAAAGGTAGGGCCTCCGGCGGCCAGGGGGCTTTGCCCCCCTGGACCCCCACTGGGGCCTTAGGCCCCAGACCCCGATTCCTGGAGGCCAGCCTTGGAACAATTCGACGTCATTATTGTCGGCGCGGGACTTTCCGGCAT
>DATJOH010000433.1:0-5429 GCA_035507235.1 Acetobacteraceae bacterium | reverse complement strand
CACCAACGAGGTGCAGGTCATTCCCCCCAAGAAACGCGTTTACTGAGGTCCTGAAAGCATGGTCGAGCTCGCGCTCCCGAAAAACAGCCGCGTGCAGCGCGGCCGCAGCTTCGACGCGCCGCCGGGCGCGAAACGCCTGCGCGACTTCAAAATCTACCGCTGGTCGCCGGACGACACCGAAAATCCGCGCCTCGACACCTACAAACTCGACCTCGACCGCATGGGCCCGATGGTGCTCGATGCGCTGATTTACATAAAGAACGAAATAGACCCCACCCTCACCTTCCGCCGCTCCTGCCGCGAGGGCATTTGCGGCAGTTGCGCCATGAATATCGACGGCGGCAACACGCTCGCCTGCCTTAAACCAATCGAAGACATCAAGGGCCCCGTCACCATCTATCCGCTGCCGCACATGCCCGTGGTGAAAGATCTGGTGCCCGATCTCTCCACCGCCTACGCGCAATTGCAAAGCATCGAACCCTGGCTGAAATCCGACAGCCCGCCCCCACCCGACGGCGAACGCCGCCAAAGCCGCGAGGAACGCGCTGAACTGGACGGCATGTGGGAATGCATCCTTTGCTATTGCTGCACCACAAGTTGCCCGAGCTACTGGTGGAACGGCGACAAATATCTCGGTCCCGCAACCTTGCTCGCCGCCTATCGCTGGATCGCCGACAGCCGCGACGAACGTACCGGCGATCGCCTCGATGCTTTGCAGGACCCGTTCAAACTTTATCGCTGCCACACCATCATGAATTGCACGCAGACCTGCCCGAAGGGCCTAAATCCCGCGCAGGCGATCGCCGCCATTAAGCAATTGCTTGCGGAGCGGCAAGCGTAGAAAGGGAAGATTCTTCTTTTTCTGAAGAAAAAGAAGCAAAAAGACTTTTTTCTGTTCGATATCGCGACGATAGTCGCAATGTGATCCAATACCAATAGTCAAAAGTTTTTTGCTTCTTTTTTTCAAAAAAGAAGTCTTTTCTTCTTTTCTCACCCAGGCATCGGATCCGCAACTGCCAACAAACGCCTCACCCGCGCCATTGCCAGCAAAACGGCACATAACAGCAACGAGGCGGCGATCAAGAATGGCATGCCGGGCACATGCCAGCCGTGTCGCGGCACGGCGAACAGCGCGTAGCTTTCGGTATAGAGCGTTGGCGCCATCAGGCCCGCGATACCCAGCAGGCTGCTGCTGGCCCCTTGCAGCGCGCCCTGTTCCTGTGGCCGCACCTTGCGCGTCATCAGCGCCGTCAGCGCCGGATCGGCGAAACCGCGCAGCGACAGCAACGGAATCGCCAGCAGAAACATGGCAGGCGTGATGGCGAGGCCCATGGCGGCAAATCCCACCATGCCGCAGGCGAGGCCCACCAGCAGCGCGCGGCGCTCGCCGAGGCGGCGCACCACGGGGCCGGTCAGCAGCCCGCCGACGAGGGCGCTGGAAATCCCCATGACGCCAAGCAGCACGCTCAATTGGCGCATGGTGAAGCCGTAGCGATTGATGGCGTAGAGCACCGTAATGGTCGGTAGCGCATTCTGCGCCGTAAGCCCCAGGAACTGCACGGCGGCAAGGCTGGTAAGGCCCGGCCGCGAGCGCAGCAGCCGCAGCGCACCCACCGGATTGGCGTGCCGCCAGCGGAACGGTGCCCGGCGCTCGGGCGGCAGGGATTCCGGCAAAATGAACAGGCCGAACAGAAAATTCAGCAAGCTGAGCCCGGCGGCGACCCAAAAGGGCAGGCGCGGATTGATCGCACCGAGCAGGCTGCCGGCGACCGGCCCCGTAATGAAGCCGAAGCCGAATGCGACCGACACCAACCCGAAACGGGCGGCCCGCTGATCCGGCGCCGTAATGTCGGCGATATAGGCGCTGGCACAGGAAAAACTGGCGGCGGTAATACCCGAAATGATCCGCGCCAAAAACAGCCACCGCACGTCGGGCGCCATCGCCAGCAGCAGACCATTGAGGCCAAGCCCCAGATTGGACAGCAGGATCACCGGCCGCCGGCCAAATCGGTCGGACAATGCGCCCTGCACCGGCGAGGCAAGAAACTGCATCAGCGCCCACCCGGTCGCGAATATGCCCACCACGTGCGCCGCGGCCGCGGCGCTCCCGCCCTCCATCGACTGAATGAGCGGCGGCAGCACCGGAATGATGAGGGACATCGAAAGGATGTCGAGCGTGATGGTGACCAGGATGAAGCCGATGGCGGCGCGCATGGCCCGATGTAGGGCCCGCCCACCAACCTGCCCAGTCCCGCCCTCTAACCTTTCTTCAACCTTTCCCCCCCCTTATCTCTCCCCAACCCTTCCCAGGACCCAACCATGACAGGCCACGCAACCGGCATCGCAGCAGAACAGCTCGCCTGCGCCGCCCTCATGCAGGACGGGTTTGCCATTCTCGGCCGCCGCGTGCGCACCGAAGCGGGCGAAATCGATGCGGTCGCCGAACGCGATGGTCTCACGGTCTTCGTCGAAGTGAAGCAGCGGCGCGACCTCGCCACCGCGGCCGCCGCCTTGCAGCCGCGCCAGCAAGCCCGCCTCCTCAGCGCCGCGGAAATTCTACTCGCCGAAAACCCTGGCTGGGGCCGCGCCGGCACCCGCTTCGATCTCATGGCCGTTGATAAGGCCGGCCGCGTCCGCCGCATCCAGGACGCCATCAGGCTGCAATAAAGCACCCCTCAAGCCTGGCGCATTTCCTCCATCAGGCTGCGCATCGCGTCCATGAAACTCGGATCATAGGCGCCATCCACATGCTGGATGTTCCATAGGCCGGACTGCATGATTTTCTCCCGGCCGCTCCGCCGCCCAAGCCAGCCCGAAGACGGCGCATCCAGCGGCGGCCGCGCGTAATTGCTGAGCAGCGCAATGCTGTTCTTCTCAATAAAACCGCGCTGGCTCATCGGGCCCGGTTCGTCATCCACGGCGAGATAAAGAAACGGCATCTGCCCCGCATAAAGACTGACCGCCGCCTCCAGCGCCGTCTCCTGCTTTCGTTCAATCGGCGTCGCCGCTGGCCGCCCCCAGCTCACCGGCTCCGCCTTCCCCATCATGTCGCGCAAGGCGAGCCCAAGCGTCGTGCGAAAGATCGAGCCGCGGTGGGTGCCGCTCGCATCATGCGCCATCCGGTCCCACAAGCTGCTTTGCAACTCAGGCTTCAGCGCGTGTGTCGCAACCCGCACCACGCGCATGCCGTCGCCGGTATCGCTCCGCACCTCGCCGCGCTCGTAAAACCACAGCACGCCCCGCCGCGGCCACGGATACGCGGGATCGGCCTGCGCCATGCGATGGAGCCCGCCATTCAGCGTCTCGAGCTCGCCGAGCAGGCGGTAGAAGCGGAGCAGGTCGGCGGTGCGCTTGGCCACGGCGCCACAAACAGGGTACGGCCCTGCGACGCAAGACGTCGTCCCGCCGCTCCCAGCCAGGTGTCCCATGCCGAACACACTGAAAATCGCCGTCCAGATGGACCCGCTGGACTCCATCAACATCGAGGGCGACAGCACCTTCGCTCTCATGCTGGAAGCGCAGGCGCGCGGCCACGCGCTCTGGCATTACGAAGTCCGCCACCTGTCACTGCGCGAGGGCCAGCGCCGAGTCGACGGCCGAACCACCGATCGTGTGACCGCCATCGCCCGACCCGTCACCGTGCAGCGACGCGCCGGCGATCATTTCCTGGCCGGGCCGCCGTCTCGCATCGACCTCGCCGCCATGGACGTAATCCTGATGCGTCAGGACCCGCCCTTCGACATGGCCTACATTTCCGCGACCCACATCCTCGAACACGTTCAGCCCGGGACGCTGGTAGTGAACAACCCGGCCGCCGTGCGCAACGCACCAGAAAAGCTGCTGGTCACCCACTACCCGGAGCTGATGCCGCCCACGCTGGTCACCTGGGACACCGACGCCATCCGCGCTTTCCGCGCCGAGTTCGGCGACATCATCGTCAAGCCGCTGTTCGGCAACGGCGGCGCCGGCGTATTCCGCATCCGCCCGGACGACGAAAACCTCGGCGCGCTCCTCGAAATGCATTTCGCCCGCTCGCGCGAACCGCTGATGGTGCAACGTTACGAACCTGCGGTCCGGCGCGGCGACAAGCGCATCATCCTGATCGACGGCGAACCCATGGGCGCGCTCAACCGCGTGCCGGCCGAAGGCGAGGCGCGCAGCAACATGCATGTCGGCGGCCGCGCCGAACGCGTAGCCCTCACGCCGCGCGACGAAGATATCTGCGCCCGCATCGGCCCCTTCCTGCGCGAGCAAGGTCTGATATTCGTCGGCATCGACGTGATCGGTGATTATCTCACCGAAATAAACGTCACCAGCCCGACCGGCCTGCAGGAAATCGCGCGCTTCGACGGCGTGAATCTCGCCGCCAAAATCTGGGACAAAATTGAGGCGAGGCTGGGGTAACGCAAAAAGAAGAAGTCTTCTTTTTTGAAAAAAAGAAGCAAAACCAGTACGTTGAGCCTATCGGCGCCCAAGAAGAAGAGGAAGAGGAAGAGGAAGAGGAAGACCGCGAGGACGTTGCGTTTCGGAATCCTTAAGCGCCGCCAGGCTCAACATAATTCTTTTTGCTTCTTTTTTCCTCAGAAAAAGAAGAGTCTTTCTTGAGTCGTGATGTACTACTGACTCAGGCGCGGCGCGGGAACATCCGCAGCGTAGCCACCAGCAGCAGCGCGACGCCGAATATCAATATGCTCGCCGGTTCCGGCACATGCGTGCCGCCGCCGCCGCAATTGACGACGCAAACATGATTGCCACCGCCCGGCGGCACAGTCCCGGGCCCACCGCCAAATCCGCCAATCACGCCGCTGCCGCCGATAACGGCGGCCCCGCCGGTGGCAAGCGCCGGAATGACTTTTGGCAGCACACGCGGTGCGTTCGGCAACGATTGCGCGAGCCCCGCTGGCACTTTTCCGCAGCCATCCAGCGGCGCGATCGCGTGCTTCACGCCGATATGTCGCGCGGTGCCATGCCGCCGTATGCGGCCGATAATGCGATGCACGCGATGCACGGGCGGAGTGGGCGTGGTCACGCCGCCGAGCGGCACCGGAAGGCAAGGATCAACTGGCACTGCAATCCCCCGTCACCACACTTGTGTCGCATGAAACAGCTTCATGCGGTATCACCAATGCGGCGACTTACTACCTGATATAGCACGCGAACGTACCGTTACCGCCACGGCCTGTCAACCTTACTTGGTCAACCGGCCGGACATGCTCATATTATGCGACAAATCTACCCGCCGTAGAATCACCATTTCTTGACCCTCCCTGGAACCCGGCCGGAACGCCGCTGCCGGCGACCTTTGCGGAACTGGCATTACTCGCGCCGCAGCACCTGGTCGGTGATAAAGCTGGAAAGGCCGGACGCCACGAAGGACCGCCGTAGGGCCGCCTCGTCGTAGCCCTCCCGCACCCAGTTCAGGAACGGCA